>CAYGTG010000341.1:0-7810 GCA_964352485.1 uncultured Nannocystaceae bacterium
TGGCTCTGGCTCTGGCTCTGGCTCTGGCTCTGGCTCTGGCTCTGGCTCTGGCTCTGGCTCCGAGGATCGACTCGGCACCGCGACGGGCTCGAGGTCCGCGCTGTCGCCCTCGACCTGCGATCCCACGACCTCGGCCTCGCTCGGCTCGGACGTCCGTTGACCGGCCAGGAATCCGCCTGCACCCACCGCGGCGATCAGGACGGCAAGCAGCATCCCTCGCCCCCGGCCGTTGATGCTGCGGTCCTCGGCAAGCGTGGCCGGCTCGACCTCGACTTCGACCGGTGCGCGCTGCGTCGCGACCGCGACGTGGAGCGTCGGCGTGGATACGTGGATCTCCGGCGTGTTCAGCTGGCCAAACAGCTGGGCGATGGTGGACGCCCGCGTCTTGGCATCGATCGCAAGGCCGAGCTTGACCGCCAGCGCGCGAAGCTGCGTGGCAACTTCGGCCGCGGTCTGTGGTCGGCCGTCGGCGTCGGAGCGGAGCATTCGGTGGACCAGCGTCGTTACGCCAAGGGGAAGGTTTGGCTTCTGAACCGTCAGGGGGACGTACTGGCCCTGAATGATGTGTGCGAGCACCTCCAGGTCGGTTTCTCCGTAGAAGGCCCGTCGACCCGTCAGCAGTTCGTACAGCAGCACGCCCATCGCGAAGATGTCGGTTCGGTGATCGACCACGTCGGCCCGACACTGCTCGGGTGACATGTAGCCGACCTTGCCCTTGAGGGTGCCGGCATTCGTGACTCGCGTGTGGCCGATCGCGCGCGCAATTCCGAAGTCGAGCAGCTTGACCTGGCCGTCGGTCGAGATGCGCACGTTGGAAGGCGAAACGTCTCGATGTACGAAGCCGAGGATGCGCCCGTCGTCCGAGCGGAACTCATGGGCGTAGTGCAGGGCGTCCGCGAGGTCCGCCACGACTCCAAGCGTGAAGCCCAGCTCGGCCCCGCGCCCTGACACTGCACCCAAGACCTCGCGCACGTCGTGTCCATGCACATATTCCATGGCGAGGAAGTGCCCGCCCTCGCCCGTACCGCAGTCGAGCAGCCTTGCGATGCCCGGGTGCTCCAACCGCCGCGTGATCTCGACCTCGGTCAAGAACATGCGAACGAACTCGACATCGAAGGTCAGCGAGGGGAGCAGTCGCTTGACCGCCGCCAGCTCCGTCTGCTCCGGGCCTTGTCGGACGGCGAGGAACACCTCGGCCATGCCGCCCACGCCGAGTCGCTCCTGCAGCAGGAAGCCACCCATGCGCGTGCCCAAGGGCGTCGATGTGGCGTCGGAGCGAGAGCCGAGCACGGTCGCTGGAATCGTACCAGGCTGCTGAGAGGGGGGGATCACGGGCGCGGAGTCAGCATGGAAGCCACCCGCTCGGCGAGGCCCGCAGGGATCTGCTGAAGCGACTCGGGCCCGGCCAAGGAGCGCGTCCAGCCCTCGAGGTCCTGGAGCAGTGCCGCGGAGGTCTGGGGGGTCGCCAATTGGCGAATTCCCTCGGCAAGTCGCAAGCGGGCCCGCGCGAGGCGGGTTGTCGTGGTGCTCACCGGGATGCCCATGACCTCTGCGATTTCGCGTGCTTTGAGGTTCTCCCAGTACGCCAGCGCGAGAAGGGTCTGGGTGTCCTCCGGGAGCGTGGTGAGGACCATCAGGAGGAATTGCTGCTCCTGGCGTCGTGCGAAGAGCGCGCTTAGCGAGGTGTTCCGCCGGGGCTCGGGTGCATCGAAGCTGGACAGGCGCTCTCGCCGATATCGCTTCGACATGCCCTTGAGCAGGACCCGGCGGGCGACGCCAAAGAGGAAGGCGCGAAACGACGCCTCGGCGCGAAACTCGTCGCGAGACTCGACAATTGCGAGCAGGGTTTCCTGCGTCAGGTCCTCGGGCGTTCGCGAGCGCAGCTCGAAAAAGCGGAGCAGCGGGCCATAGTGCCGGCCGACCAGGGTGTTGCCAGCAGCGCCGTTGCCGGCTCGCCAGGCGGCGAGCAGATCGAAGTCAGACGCAGGCTGATCCATCGCGCCTAGTGGAGATACCATAGTGCTGGTGTCGAGCCTCCGAGCCTTGCTGGCGTTGGCCTCACTGGGCTTGATCTGGGTGCCCGGTGGGTGCATGCCATCGGCTGCGTTCACGTGTGCCGAAGACGCTGCGTGCAACGCGGCCGTGGGTGCGCGATGCGTCGAGGGCGGATGCGCGGTGCCAGACTCCGCCTGCGACGGTGGGTATCGCTACGCCGACGATGCCGGAGGAGATCGCCGGGGCGCGTGTGTGCCGACGGGAGGCACGTCCTCGAGCAGCGCCACCTCCATGGATGCGGAAAGCTCGACCAGCTCGCTCGGGACCGAGACCGGTTCGTCTTCGTCTTCGTCGGGCGTGCCGACCGAGAGCACGACCACGGGCGGCTCTTCGACGGGCGTCTCGTCGAGCGACTCGGGCACCACGGAGCCCGGAACGACCGGATGCGGAGAAGCCTGCACGTGTGCCCCTTCGCTTGCCGTCGGCTTCAACCACAACTGTGCGGTTCGAGCAGATTCCACCGTGGCCTGCTGGGGCCGCAACAATTTCGGGCAGGTCGGAGACCCCGAAGCGGCAGAGACGATCCCCTACTTTCTCGTCGTGGAGCTTGGGGGCTTCGCGGCCGCATCCGCCGCCGCCTCGGCGTTTCACTCCTGTGCCGCCATGCAGGACGGGACCGTGTGGTGCTGGGGGCGAAACCTCCAGGGGCCGGTCGATCCGAGCTCGGTCGTGGACGACAGTCGCGGCCCTGCACCGGTGGACGGCATCGACTCTGTCGTCTCGGTCGCGGTCGGGCTGCGCGATACCTGCGCTCGACATGCCGACGACCAGATCTCCTGCTGGGGCGACAATGACGACTTCCAGCTGCTGTCCGAAGATGAAGGGGCGGGACCTTACATCTCCGGTCCGTACCCCGACCTGGAGGAGTTTGGCCTCGGCTTCTATCACGGCTGCATGCGAACCGGATCGGACGTGTCGTGTTGGGGGCGCAACAATTGGGGCCAGCTTGCGGAGCCCATCGGTCCCTCTTCGGCCGAGCCTCGAGCGGTGCCCCTGCCGGGCGCAGCCGAAGCGCTCGCCGTCGCGCGCGAACACAGCTGCGCGCTCGTCGAAGGATCGGTCTACTGCTGGGGACGCAACGCATTCAACCAGATCTCAGGAGAGAGCACCGCGACCTACGCGGTCCCGACCGAGATTGAGCCTGTCTGGGAGGGGCAGGTCCTGCGACTCTTCGCCCAGGGCTATACGACCTGCGTCGAGACCGAAGACTCCGCGCTGTGGTGCTGGGGTGGCAATGCGGGCGGTCATCTCGGCGTGCAGGGGGCTGAAAACGGCGTGCCGTTGTGGCCACCCCAGCGTATCGCCGCCTTGGACGAGCTCGAGCTGCCGCTCGCCCAGATCGGGGTTGGGAGTCAGCATTTGTGTGCGGTGCTCGACTCGGAAGCGGTCTCCTGTTGGGGCAACAACAACTTCACTCAGCTCGGGCCAACGGCTCCGGCCAATGGCACGTACACTATCGACGTCGATGTCTGTACGCCGGGGTGAAGATCACTCTTCGTCGTAGGGCGGCAGCCCGAACGCCCGAACCTGATCGTCGCCCGAGCTGTGGCAGCCCGTGCACGTCTTGTCGTTCTTGCCGGCCGAGACGAAGCGGCCGTTGCCTTTGTACTCGCCCCAGAACCAGCCCCCACTGCGTCGCTCCATGAAGCTGAGGTACTCAAAGGAGCCTCCCTCGGCGGCGCTCCAGCCGTCCTTGACGATGATCGACCCCTCCGGCCACCGCTCGATTGGCATGCCTTCGGCGATCGCCTCTTCCATCACCTCGTTGATGTACAGGTCGATGAACCCGCCATGGGGCCCGCCTTCGGCCGGAAGGCGCCCGTCTTGCCAGCCCGGAGCGCGGGCGTAGGTGTTGCGGTAGTCGTCGTCGCGGAGCTGATCGCGCAGCGCATCTGCTTCTCGAGAATTGCAGCCGCACAGGAGCGCCAGCAGGACGAGGGGGCCAAGGACGGTCCGCATGCCTGGACGTACGCGCTCGCGGAGATCCGGTTACGCACCACAGGCGCTCAGCCCAGGACGAAGGGCAAGATGCCAACCACGGCGAGCATCAGCACCACGAAGCCGAGCAGGTCCAACCGAAAGCCAAAGCGAACCATGGCGTCGAGCCGGATCATTTGCGTTCCGTACGCCATCGCGTTGGGCGGGGTGCTGACCGGCAGCATGAACGCGTAGCTCGCCGCCAGCGTGACCGCGACGGCGGTGGGGGTGGAGTCGAACCCGCTGGCCTGCGCGATGCCGATCAGGACCGGAAGCATCATGCTCGTGGTCGCGGTGTTGCTCGTGACCTCGGTGAGGAAGACAACGAGCAGCACCGCGGCCGCGGTGAGGCCAAGCGGGGACTGGACCAGGGGACCGGCGCCCTCGAGGATGCCGCGTCCGAGGGCCTCGGCCAGACCGGTCTGAAACGTCATGCGTCCGAGCGCCAGGCCTCCTCCGAGCAAGAAGAGCGTGCCCCAGTCCATTTTCTGCGCGTCCTCCCAGTCCAGCAGTCGCTCACCGGACTTGCCTTGCACGCCGCTGGGCACGAAGAAGAGCATGCAGGCACACACCAGCGCGACCACGCCCTCGGCCAGGTGTCCCTTGGTCCACGCAGAAAATGGGTGCTCGGGTCCGAGGAAGAGCTTCGAGAACGACGGCGTTAGCCAGCCTGCGACCGCGATGGCAAAAATGAGCAGCGTGCGAATCTCCGCCGCACTCACGCGTCCGAGCTCGCCGAGCTGCCGCCGGACCTCATCCATCAGCCCTTCCACCCGGCGGACCGGGGCAGGGAAGTATCGAAGCGTGCCCCAAACCACCAGCACGGTCATGACCGTTGCCGTCGGCAACCCGAACGACATCCACTCGAGAAAGTCGATTCGGGCTCCGGTCTTCGCCTCAAGCATGCCCACCGCGATGACGTTGGGACCGGTACCGATGGGGGTTGCAGAGCCGCCGAGCGAGGCTGAATACGCCAGCGCGAGGCACATCCCGCCGCTGAAGCGGTTCAGCTTCCTGGTGGTCTCCTCGTCCTTGGGCAGGACCGCGACCATCGTCCCATGCAGCCCGAGCGCGACGGGAATCAACATCGCCGTGGTCGCGGTGTTGCTGATCCACATCGAGAAGGCGAACGAGATCGATGCGATGGCGATCATCGCTCGGGCGGGCGAGCCCGCGACGATCGGCCGGGCGATCAGCCACAGCGCAGCGCGGCGGTCGAACCGATGCCGGGAGAGCGCTGCGGCGAGCATGAAGCCACCCATGAAGAGGAAGATCAGCGGATCGGCAAAGGCCGCGAGTGCGTCCTTGGGTGAGGTGACGCCGAACACGGCGGCCAAGGCGGGCCCGAGCAGCGCCGCGGCGGGCAGTGGAATCGCCTCGGTGACCCAAAGCAGCACCGTCATCGCGGATATCGCGGCGAGCGAGTGGGCCTCTTCGCTGAGGCCCGGCATCGGGGTCAACAGCAGTCCGACGAAGACCACGGGGGCAGCGACCAAACCGACGCTTCGACGAAGTGCATCGAAGCGCGCCTCGGCATCGCTGACTTTGCCCGCGGTCACTTGCGGCGGAGTCTATCAGCGAGGGGATCAGTCTTTGCTCTCCCCTTTCGTGCGAACCGGTCCCTGCGGACGGACTCAGGCTTCCTCTACGGAGACCAAGGTTCCGGTTGTTCCGGGCTGTGCTCTAATGTGGACAGCTGTGGTTGCAGTCAGGCCGGCTTGCATCTTCGCAGGCCGCGGTATCTTCGGGACATGGGGACGCATCACTGCCGCCGCTGTGACGTGCTCGTGGCCGGCCAGCACGAGCAACCCAAGCTCCGGCGATTGGCTCGGTTTTACTTCCTGATTCCGATTCCGTTCGTTCCGCTGCTGCCGATCATCGCCTCTGACTTCATCGTGATGATCCCGCTGACGATGCTCTATCTGCTCGGCGCGGGTGCGGCTCTTCGCTTCATCACCCAGAAGCCGGTGTGCCCCGAATGCGGCGCCTTCGTCGAACCGAGCTCGTCCTGACGAGGCCCGTCACCAAACTCCCTTCGCTCCACCCCCAACGATCGCCCTGGCGGGCTCATGCTCGCGTCGCGGTCGCCAGTCCCGCGGCATTTCATGCCATGGTCGGCCGGTGTCTGGACCGAGCCCCTCGGCTTCCCGCCTTCGCCTTTGGGTTGGGGTGCTTGTGGCGATGCTGGGGATGTTCTACGCCAGTCAATCCGCCGGACTCGTGAGCAGCAACGACGGCTCGCACGTGGCGCTCGGTCGCGCGCTGGTGTTGCGCGCCGAGCCCTCGATCACGCCTGAGGTCGGGCTCACGCTGTGGATTGATCACGCGATCCGAGATGGCGAGGACTACTCGGACCGTCCTCCGGGCACCGCCTTCGCAGCGCTGCCTGCGATCTGGGTTGGAAGCCGGTTTGATGACCCGTGGGGCCGTGCATCGATCGAACGGCTGAAAGCAGGCGCGAACGGTTCGGACTTGGATTCCATCGTCGTCGTCCGCCCGGCGACGGACCGCTACATCTCCACCTACGGCAAGCGCCGGCTCGAAAAGGGAGTCCGTTCGCCGAACCTGATCGAGCTGCAGGGCACCGCGCTTTGGGTAGGGTTGCACGCGGCGGCGATGGGAGCTTTGGGCCTCGCTGGGCTGTTGATGATGTTGCGCCGTCGCGAGGTGGATCCTTGGGGGCAGTTCATCGTGGTCCTGGCCGTTGGGGCCGGGACGCTGTGGGGCCCGTACTCCACCATGTTGTTCAGCCACGTCAGCGCGGGGACGATGCTGGTGTGGTGCGTGTGGGGGCTCGAGACCCTGTCTTTGGAGGGCACGTCGCTCCAGCGCTGGCGGGCGGCCTTGATCGCGGGCATCTGTGGTGCATGGGCGGTCAGCGCAGACTATGCGCTGATCGTCGCCGTGGTGCCTTTGGTGCTCGTGATCGCTCCCCTTCGGGAGTCCCCGAAGGTCGTCCTCGGCGCGTTGCCCATCGTGATTGCGACGGCGCTATACCACGAGGCTGCGTTCGGGTCTGCGCTGTCGATCGGCTACGACCATCACGCGACCTTCGCGTTTGCGACCTCGCGCGCGGCGACGTTCTCCGGCAACCCGCTGGCCGGGTTTTGGAGCTTGTGGGGTGCGGGGCAGGGCGCCGGCGCGCTGGTGATGGCACCGATCCTTGTCGTGGCCGCCGGCGGGATGGTGTTCGAGCGACGGATCGGTCTTGCGCTGGTTCCGTGGGGGCTGCTGCTGTGTTTTCATCGCACGCCGACCGGTGGGGCGGGCGTCGACCACCGCTACCTCGTACCGGCGGTCGCGCTGCTCGGGCTGGGCTTGGGAGCACTGTGGCGCGGGTCCGCCACATCGACGCCCAACCAGACCCGGCTGCTTCGGGGGTCGGTGGTGGTGCTGGCCGCGGTCAGCGCGGGCCTCGTTTGGTCCCACTTCTTCGCTTGGCGCGGCTGAACCTCTATACAGAACCCCTGTGAGCGGCGAGCCCCCCATTCCCGCCCCTGCGAGCCCAGGGGGGGACGACGAAGCCTGGGGTCGGGAGGCGGTGTGGGTATCGAGCACTTACTTCGCCGAGGGCTTGCCCTACGCGCTGGTCAACAACGTGGCCGACGCGATGTTCACGATCATGGGCGCAAGCCTGGGCGCGATCGGCCTCACGGCGCTGTTCCATCTGCCGTGGAACCTCAAGTTCCTGTGGGGCCCCCTGCTCGACGCCTACGAGACCAAGCGAGCATGGCTGTGGGTCTGTGAGGTCGTGCTCGGGGCGTTGGTGCTGCTGCTG
>CAYGTG010000342.1:0-7806 GCA_964352485.1 uncultured Nannocystaceae bacterium
CTCACGAGACGCCCTGGACGCGGCCTACCACACCCAAGCCGGCGGGCTGCGGCTCGAATTTTTCTCGGACCCCAGCGACTTCTCCATCCGTACCGTCGGTGTGCCAAGTTTGGGTGCAGTCGCCGTTTGCTTTGGTCCGGTGATCACCTTCATCGGACCCTACGCCGGCCGATTCAACATCGACAACGTGATCCGCCACGAGCTCGGACACGTGTACGCGATCAAGCTCAGCAAGGGCCGGGTCCCCCGCTGGTTCACCGAGGGGCTGAGCGAGTGGGAGTCCGAGCAAGCCGACCCCGCGTTCGCCCGAGAGAGCGCACAGCTTCTCGTCTCGGCGCGGCGGGCCGGAAAACTGCGGCGGCTCAGTGACCTCGAGCTCGCCTTCATTCGTGCCGAGAGCCCCCAGATGATGGAGGTCGCCTACGCCACCGCGGCATACGCAATCCGCTACCTGGGCAGCACCTATGGCCGCGACAAGCTCATCGCGATGCTCGAGGGCTATGCGCAGGGCAAGCACACCGACGAACTGATGACGACGCACCTGGGCAAGCCGCTCGCTCAGGTCGAGGACGAGTTCGAGGCGTGGTTCTTTGGACAGCTCGATAGCGTGTTCTCCGGCTGGCAACCGTCTGCCGATCCGTCGAAGGGAGACGAGCGCGATGCCTTGTTCCAAAGCGCGCTCTCCAGCGCCGAGAAGGGCGATCGAGACGCAGCCCGCGCTGACCTCGAAGCGTTGATCGGTCGCGACGGCGACGGATTTGCGCCCAGAATGATGCTGGTACGCCTCGCAGATCCCAGCGCCCCAAGCACCGCGGTGCGGGTACACCTGGAGGCAGCCCGCGCGTTCCATGCAGAGTCGGTCGAGCCGCTCGTGATGCTCGCCAACCTGGCCCGCAAAGAAGACCGGCCCGACGACGAGAAGCGATTCCTCGCCGAAGCCCTTGCCATCGACGGCGACGCGTTCGAGCCCGCCGCACGGCTGCTCATGCTCGGCATCGTCACGGCAGACCGCACGGCCACCGAGCTCGCGCTCCGCCGGGCTCGTGCAATCGCGCCGCTGCACCCGATCGCGCTGGCGGGTCAAGCCCTCGCGCTCAAGACCAAGGGCGACACCAAGCGCGCCAAGGCGCTGGCTCGCGCTGCCGCCGAGCGGCTCAAGGGGGCCGAAGGGCCAGCCGACACCTTTGTTGCCGTTGCCCTCGCTTCAGCGGACACCGGAGATGCAGCCACCGCCAAGCTGATGGCCAAGCGGGCGCTGGATATCGGAGGACTCCCCAAAGCCGCGAAAGCCCGCATCGAGACGCTGGCCCAATAGCGGCCAGCTAGGGCGTGTGAAGACCGGGACCGTCGCCTTCGCAGCTGATTTCGTAGTCCGCGTTGATGTGACAGTCCCCGCCGTTCGGATCCCCGAACAACGCGTCACAGCCGCTGAGGGACACCACGCCGACCAGGAAGGCCAAGACCGCACCGATTTGTTTACGCTTGTTCATCATCATCGCTCCTGCCCTTATCGGACAGGCGCAACGATGGGTTGGTTTCGTGACGCGTCTTTTATCGACAGCGAAGAGTTGGGCCGGTGACCGGCCCAGGGCTCAGCCGCAGTCGCCGAAGATCGGCTCGTTGACGTCCGAGTCCGGTGCCGCACACTCGCTGCTGTACACGCACGAGGGCGTGCCCTGGGTGTAGACCGTGCCGCAGCCGCCTTCTCCGAACGGTTTGGAGGGGTCGCACCGCTCGCAGGCGTTGAGCCCGTCCGCGGAGTTGCACACATACTCGTCGTCGCAGAAGAAGCCGCGGCAGAACTGATCCTTCACGTCCTGCGCCCTGAGGTTGTCGACCGACCTGAGGTTGACCGACGAAACCTCTGCGGCGGGGTCTTCGCAGATACCGTCGATGATCTCGAGACGCGCTGCGCATCCGTCCTCGGGGGGGCAGCCCTGCACGCCGGGCACAGGAGGGTCGCTCGCCGCGGGGCAGGCATAGTCGAGGGAGGTGCGTGAGTCAAAGAGGGCCCGGAACTCTCCGTCGGCTTCGTAGCCCATCACATCGCAGCTCACGACACGAAACTCCGCGACACAAACCTGATCGACTTGCGTCGTGTCAATGTCCGCCGCTTCATCGGAGATGCAGACGGCCTGATAGCGGCTGTCTTCGGGCGTCTCGCAGTCGTCGACGTTATCGCAGCGCTGCACGTCGTCGCGCGGGTTGAGGATCAAGCTACAGGCCAGGCTCGAGCCAAGCGCGGCGGTGGCGAGGATCAACGAAACGGTGCGGAAGCGCGATGCGAGTGCCATGTGGAGGGTCTTTCCCGTGTAGGTGTGCGTGGTCAACGCGGGGGGCGACTTTACGGAGGGTGACCCGGGAGCGCAAGCATGCTCTCGGCCGAGGGTGCGAACGCCGCAACCGTCTGGATCGCCGCTGGAAGCTCGATCCGAAACGTCGTCCCGCCCGGTCCGGTTTCCTCGACCCGGACCGAACCCCCATGGTCCGCGACGATCTCTTGGACGATGGGCAGGCCCAGGCCGGTGCCCTGCGCTTTTCGCGTGTAGAACGCCTCGAAGATGCGCTCCAGCGCTTCCTCGGGCAGGTCGATGCCCGGCCCATTGTCGCGAACAACGACAACGACCCTCCCGTCCTTACAGCGCATCTGTACCTGCACCCGGGGGGGTGCAGCATCTTCGCGATCGGGCTCGGTCACCGCCTCGACCGCGTTGCGGATCAGGTTCATGAACACCTGACGCAGCTGGTTGCCGTCCCCGCTGATCCAAACCTCGTCTTCGGGAAAGGCCGACTCCAGCGTGACGCCGGCCAGCTCGACCTCGGGACGCAGGAAGGTGAGCAGGCTGAGAATGTCCTCGCGAAGATCGAGTCGAGCCAGCTCGGGCTTCGGACGTCGGGCAAAGCGGAGGTAGTCCTCGGTGATCGTGTTGAGCCGGTCGACCTCCCGGGTGATCGACGCGAGGAGGTTCCGCGCCTCCGGGCTCGCGGCCTCGATTTCATCCTCCAACAGCTCGACGTTGAGCGCCACGCTCGACAGCGGGTTCCGGATCTCGTGCGTGATCTGGGCGGCGAGCTGACCTGCGGCGGCCAGACGCTCGCCGCGCAGCAGCCTGCGCTCGCGTTCCTCGAGCGCGCCGGCCATCTGGTTGAACTCCGCCGCGAGTTGACTGACCTCATCACGACGCTGTCCCCCGTCGATCTCGACGCGTTGAGACCAATCGCCCCGGGCGAGGTCTCGGACCTTTTGGGAGAGCTGCCGCAGCGGGCGAAGGGTCAGGAACAGCCCGGCGGTCGCCAGCGCCCCGAGGACCGCCACCGCCCCCACCAGCAGCACCGTGCGACGTTCGGTTTGCTCACGAGCTTCGGCCACCTCGGCGTCGAGTTCCTGGACCGCCGTCTCGGACTGCACCGCCAACGTCTTGAACAGCTGCGAGATCTGGTTCTGAGTCTGAATGTCGACCAGGACCTCGGTCGGCATGACCACCTCATCGTTGACCACCAGCTCCTGCAGTTGGTCGAGTGAGCGCTGAATCTCCAGCAGCGCCCGGAGCTGGCCCTCGCCAAATGCGGAGGGCTCGCGCAGCGTCGCGTCCACCGGCTCGCGTGCAGCGACGACACTTGTCCCCCGCGCACGAAGCGCGATGGAGAAGTTGGACAGGAACGCGTCGTCGAGCGTGTCGACAGCCTGGCTCTGGTGCGTCCGCACTTGCTCGTGGACGCGCACCGTCTGAACGTGCGCCGCCGCGAGCCGCTGGTTGAACACCACGTAGACCTCGGTCAGGCGGTCGAAGCTCGCCTGAAGCGATCGCACCTGAGCCAGCATCACGACGGCCGAAGCCGCAGCCGCCAGCAGCATGATCAGCACGAGGACCGAGATGCGGGCGGCCAACGAGTTGCGCAGCTGAACACGCGCGGAGGGTTCCTCGGTCACCGCTTCGTCAGAGCTCGCATCCACGCGGCACCACGATAGACCGCCGGCCGAATTGGCGCAAAACGCGGGCCCCTTTTCTCTCGAAGCCCACCATGCAACTGTTGGTTGGGTCTCGGCCCCGCCTCATCATGAACTCGCGCCCGCTCCTCGCTTCCCTCCTGTGCGCCAGCCTTGCTTCGCTCGCCCCCGTGGCAGCGCGCGCCCAGCTGCCCCCTGCAGGAGTCAGCGCGATCATGGTTTCCTTGTCCGCCCAGGACGCCGAGCCCGCGGTCACCAGCGTGTTGGGACTGCGGAGCAAGGACAAGGAGGCGGGCGAGCGGCTCACGACGTCCCTGCGCTCGGCATTCGCAGAGCGCGAGATGGCCGGCGGACAAGAGCTCACGCTCGAGGAGGTCATCCTGACACTCGATTGTGCGAGTGAGGAAGACACCGCGTGCATGACCGAAGCCGGCAACGCACTCGAGGCGCAGAAGCTCGTCTACGGCACGCTGGATCGATCGGGGGGAAGCTATGTCGTCGAGATCAGCGTGCTCGATGTCACCACCGGACAAGTCGAGGCCCAGGGCACGCTCCCCTTCGACGCGGACGCACTTGCGGCCGACAACGTCGACGCGACCGCGCTCGAGGTCGTCAACAGCTTGTACCCGCAGGCCGACACAGCCGTGGTCGCGACGACGCCGATCGATTCAGCGACCGAGGACGGTGCTCCTCAAGACGGTCGTGGGGCCGAAGATCGACCGGGCTACGTCTGGGGGCCCTACGAACCTCGGCCAACGTGGAAAAAAGCTGCGCTCGGCATCAGCGCGAGCATCCTCATCGCCGGACTCTTGACCGGCGCAATCGGAGGCGGACTCTCGTCGTTCCACTACCAAGACAAGTTCAAGGCGGCGAAGAAGGCGTCCGAGGAGGACGACAGCACGTCCAACGATGTGGATACGCCGAACTCACAGCAGGAGCTCGAATGGCTCCAAGACAACGGGAAGAAGACAGACGACCCGTGTGACATCGCAACGCTTCCCGCTTCGTTTCGACTCAGCGATACCCCTGCAAACTCGGTCGTGAACGCCGATGTGGCCACGTTCTGCGCCAATGGGCGGACCGCGGCCAGGATCGGGACCATCGGATGGATCGGGGCAGGCGTCGGTGCGGCTGCGACGATCGTCTTCAGCGTGGTCTACTTCGTCCACAAGGACAAGGGCCCAGGAGCCACCAGTGCCCGTCGTCACAAGGACAGACGGTTCCGGCTCACCGGCGGACCGACCCAAGGTGGGGCGATGCTCGGCGGATTCGGAAGATTCTAAGAGCCCAACCCGGGAGTCGGTTCCGGGTTGGCGTCGAAGTGTAGAGTTCTAGTTCGAGGGTTTGTCGCTCGCAGGAGGCAGCTTTGGCCTCGCCGTCTCTGGCGCAAACTCGATGTCGCGGGTGTCGATGGTGTCGAGCGATACCCCGATGGTGACCCGAACGTAGTGATCCTTCTTGGGCGAGTGTTTGTTTGGGGGATCGGTGGGCGTGGACTCCACCATCCGCCATAGCGGCTGGCCATCGTAGGTCTGCCGCTTGAGCGCCTCGACGACGAGTGCCGGCTCGTGCTCATAGGGTGAGCGGAGGATGAAACTGCAGCGCACGGTGCGACACTGGGTCCCGCTCACCACAACGCGAGGCTCCTCGGGGGCGCCCTCAAAGGCTTCTTTGCGCGCGACGACCACGGCCTTGTTGACGGTGGACTGCATCCGGCGCCCCCACTTCCCCTTGATCGTCTCGCTGTCGTAGCGCTCGTCCTTCCACCGCGCCCACGCAGCATCCATCTGAGCCGGCGTACGCTCGGCAGCGCGACCTCTGGGACGAGGGCCAGCCCGCTTGGACTTCGCCGTGTCCTTCTTGGGCATCACGACCTTCTCGTCCGGGACATTGAGGGCGAAATGCACCCCGACCGCCCCCAGCACCAGGACCGGTGCAAGCACGGCACGGGCGATACGCAGGCCGCGGGTCTCCTCGGGACCCGCCTCCGTCGACAACGCAGCCTCGCCGACTGTTCCCGCCTCCTCAGCACGCAACGCTTCCTCAGCACGCAACGCTTCCTCAGCACGCAACGTTGCCTCCTGCGCGCTGAGGAAGCGGACTTGCGAGTTCACGCGAAACCAGTTCTTCCAAACGTCCCAGGCAGCCGCGAGCGGCAACACGCCAAGCAGCATCCAGGTGAAGAAGGTCAGGAGTTCGTTTGGCCCGTCACCGACCGTGTTCGCGAGGGTGTGGACACCCGCCGTGATACAGCCGATCGCTGCAACAGTGACGCCGAACCTTCCCCAGTAGCGACGAGAAGCCGACTCCGAGCGTTTGCCGCAGCGGGGACAGGTCGCCAAAGAGAGAGCGTGGGCGACCTCGCGCTGGAATCCCGCGTCCGCCTTCTCCTGAGCGCGCCTCTTCGAACCTCTGCCGTCCAGGAAGAAACGGTTTTTTGCCGAACCTGCCGCGCGCCCCTCGATGGAGCAGACTTGCTGGTGTCCACAGCCCTCGCATTCGAAATTCGCATCGACGGTTCCATGGACCGTCGTGGTGACCTCGGTGCCAAAGTAGATCATGGATGTTGTGCCTCGACCCCTGCCGGCGGTGGTGGTGTGGGCAGCGAGACTTTCCATGCGCCGCCCTCGAACACTAGCTGGACCTCGTGCTCGGTCCCGTCCGCGCCGATGAGCTTCACGCTCGCGGCGTCGCCGGCCTCGGACAACAGCTCGGCCTTGGCGACCGCGAAGCGCCCGTCGACGTCGACGACCTGCAGCATCTCGGAAGGACCGACGCTGCGGCGTCCACCGATCTGATCGCTGGCGCGCTCCGCCGAGAGTTCGACATACGCGAGCGTCTTTTGGTCGACCGTTTCGAGGAGCGCCTCGGTGTCTCGAGACCGGACCGCGGCGGCAAACTGCTTTGCCGCCGCCACTGGAGCCGGCTCTTCGTTGCAGGCCGCCACCGAGGCAGCGACCGCGAGGCCAAGAACCACAGACATCACGCCCCTCGCCCATCTCGAGCGGCCTCGAAGCGAGCGTGTCCCGGGCCGAAGGAGGGGGCGGTCAGCTTGCATCGGTCTGGCTCTTGTGCATTCCAAGCCGCTTGAGCAGCTCGCGGAGGTAGTAGCGGGTGATGCCCGCCTCGGCGGAGGCCCGGCTGAGGTTGCCGTCGGTCTTCTTGAGCAGCTTGCCGAAGTAGGCGCGCTCGAAGGCGTCGACCATGTGCTGCTTGGCTTCTTTGAACGGCGTGTCGAACAGCGCAGGGTCGATACCGCCGGTGGACGGTGCAACATCGGCGGGCGTCGGGGTGACGGCCTGCTCGCGACGACCGATATGAAGGTCGCTGGGCTCGATGACGTTGTCTCGGCACAGATGGGCCGCACGCTGGATGATGTTCTTCAGCTGCCGGACGTTGCCCGGGAACTGCTCGGCCTTGAGCGCCGCTCTAGCAGCATCATTGAGGCGCGGTCTGGTGACCGGCCTGGGGTAGCTCCGGACGAAGTCCTCGAGGAACTTCTCGGCCAGCATGAGCACATCCTCGCCGCGCTTGCGCAGCGGCGGCAGCTCGACCCCCATGACGGACAGGCGGAAGTACAGGTCCTCTCGGAACTGACCTTGGCCGACCATCATCCGGAGATCCCGGTGCGTGGCGGCGACGACCCGGACGTCGACCTGCCGCACCTGGCTCTCACCGATGCGCTGGACCTCCCGTCGGTCGAGGACTCGCAGCAGCTTCGGCTGAAGGTCCAGCGGGAGCTCGCCGATCTCATCGAGAAACAGCGTGCCGCCGTCGGCTTCCTCGAAGCAGCCCGCACGATCGCTGACCGCCCCGGTGAAGGACCCCTTCTTGTGGCCGAGAATCGCGGCCTCGGC
>CAYGTG010000343.1:0-7804 GCA_964352485.1 uncultured Nannocystaceae bacterium
ACCGCCCGAACCCAATCCCAATCCCACACCCAAACCTCCGTCCAGGCGACCCGCTTCCCCGAGGCTGGATCCTTCGGACATCGTGCGCCGCGGATTTGTCCTCTCGCCCGCCGTGGGCGCGACCCTATGCGGGCATGACTGGTGCGACGCCTATCGCGGTGGGTTCGGCGGGCAGCTCGAGCTTGGCATTCGATTCGGGACGCTCTACGACACCCGGAGCATCGAAGAGACGGCCCGCATCTACGCCCAGGAGCTTCCCGTGCCCGTCTTCATCGGTGGACAGCTTCGAGTCACGATTCCGTGGCGCGTTGTGGGTCGACCCTGAGCCCGCGGCACGGTGAGCGCTGTCGAAGCGACGGGTGGCGCGGATCACCCCCGAAGAGGTTGCGCGGTCGTGTCATCGAACTACGTTGAGTGTGCAGATGCGTCCACTCATTCCAGCCCTCGCGCTCTCCACCGGTTGCGTGCTTGCGCCCCCACCGGGGGTGACGCCCGGCTTCGAGTCCGCGCCGAGAACGGCCGCGGGCCGCCACTACGCCCCCATTCAGATTGCGTCTGCAGGCCGGTCCGATCGCTCGGAGTCCGGAGCTACGCGCTGGAGTGACAACTCCGATCTCGCCGAAGAGCGGGACCAGCTCCTGGTCGAAGCAGGGCTTCCGGACACCCGGTGGGCATGTCCACTGGTCTTCGTCCCTCCCGGGCAGTCGGTCCAGTTCGAGGCGGGACCGATGTTCGACTGGTCCGGCGAGCGGGCGTGTGCGGGCACAGACTGGCCGAGCGCCGCCACCCCTTGGCTCGCGTTGGACCGAGATGGAGACGGGCAGATCAGCTCCGGCGCCGAGCTGTTCGGCACCGGAACCCGGACCGAGGACGGCAACCGAGCCCAGCACGGCTTTGAAGCGCTCGCAGAGCTCGACGATGATACAGACGGCGCCATCACCCCGCGCGACTCCGCCTGGTCGGCACTGCTCCTGTGGTCCGACCACAACCGCGACGGCCGCTCGAGCCGCGACGAACTGCGTCCACTGGACGCGACCGGCCTGGAGAGCCTATCGCTGGAACAAGACAACCTCTTCGAGTGTGGCGCCGACGGCAACTGCCTGGGCGAACGCGCGGACGTCTTCTCCCAAAAAGCCCCCGCGGGTCAGCTCGTCGACGTCTACCTTCGCTGCCGCTGACGCCGCGTAGGTTGTGCCGAGGCAAAATCCCGGAGCACGCGAACAGCACGAGCGTACGCAGCACAGCGGTGGCCGGCACCGGTCCGAACCAACGCCGCTCGCTCTGCGCGACGTCGCCGTAGTGAAGGACCACACCATCCGGCACTCGCAGCCGGCGCTTTCGCCACCCCTCGGGTACGTCGCGCCGGAGCTGACGCCCGATGGAAAGCCGATCGAGGTGTCGTTGAAGCGGCCGCGGTTGGAGAAGATCCATCGGGCGCGGCTGGAGCGGGTTCCGGGACAGCGCACGCCCGTGGCGATGCCGAAATCAGGGCTTGCCCGTGGTCCGGGCCGCGCGGTTCAGTGCGTCGAATCGCGCGCCGTCCATGTCCAACTCGGTCCGACAGTTCGCGAACATCCACAGCGTGCTGTTCTCCGAGCTCCAGATCGTGGACGGGGCCGATGGATCCCTCAAGGGCTGTGGTGGAGAGGGGGGCGTGAGCACCTTTGCGGGCCCTTAGAGGCTGATCAGGGCGCAGGCGCCTGTCAGGAGGCTCCCCGTGAGCAGCAGCGATACGCCAAGCATTGTCGCGAAACCGCGGCTCCTCTGTTGCTGCTTGCGCTCGACCCGCTGGACGATGTCGCGAATGTGACCACCGCTCGGTGTTCGTCGCACCGTTGCAGGGCGCCGACGACGTGCCGGACGAGGGCCTGCGTAGCGTGGCTCACCGGGCTCAAGGCCTGCCTGCAGGACGAGCCGTCGTCGCAGTCTGTCCATGTCCTTTCCTCGCCTCACGCTCCACAATGATACGGCGGTCAACGGGTCTGACGACCCGGTCTCGTTCGAAGTCGGTATTGGAAAAATCGATACCCCACGGCCTCGTTCGTGGCCCCGCCGCAGTCGCCTCACGCAGCGCGCTCGCCCGCCCGTCGCCGTGGTCCCGAGTACCTGCGCATCATCTACGAGCCCGAGTACACGGCGCCCGAGCATGTCGAGCGCCTGCGCTCTCGCGGTCTCGGGACCAAGCGGGGGCTCGCCATGCGGGAGTACGCGTGGACGCGACCGCAGCGCAGCCGTGGGTGCAGGCACGCCGGGTCGCTGCCCTCGTTCGTCTGCGACGAACTCGAGACTTTCGAGATGTGTGGGGACTTCGAGCTGGGGTAAGGCCCCGTCCAACTCCCGCCATGATCCGTCTCGATCATGAGTAACCCGCGATGGGGCGGTGGCCGAGCACCATGAAGCTCGGCGGCGATGTCCTCGGGCGTGGTGACGACGCGGGCGATGCGAAAGACGTGGGCCAGCAGCGTCATCCACGACAGGCGAGCAGTGGCGACATCTCGCAGCTGCCAGCATCAACCGTCACCAGCGCCCGATTGAAGCGTTCCTGGACCCGCTTAGAGCGGCGCGAGCGGCGCGGAGAGCAGGGCGGGCGAATCCGCGAGCCGACAAATGGAGAGAAAGTTGTGAATAGTCGGTACGACTTCGGCGTACATTAGGAAGCGATGCCCATTCCACTCCTATACATCGGCGGAGTCGTCATCAGCACTGGCGCCCGAGCCCTCGTGGGCCGTCTGCTCACTGCGGGGGCCACCAAGGCAGCGGCGACCGCGATCAGCATCGAAGCGACCGGCGGTGCCGGTGGAGCCGGCGTCGTCTTGATGCTGCAGGACTGGGAGGCCATCGCCGGTCTCGTCCGGAACTTCGACCCCGCCGAAGCCGCGGTCCTCGCCCAGAGCGTTGCGACCAACTTCTTCTCGACGATCGAGGAGCGCGCGGCCTCCTGGAGAGCCAGGGACTTCCATAGCAAGGTCGCGCGCGAGATGGACTCGCTGGCGATGCTCGCCCCGCCCCGGACGGGTCCGATGACGGTCGCCCAAGATCAGCGTGGAGACGTCGCGGGCTTCATCCCCATCGAGCGCAACGGCAAAGAGCGGAAGCTCCCGTTCGTTGGCCTGGAGTACGAGCGTAAGAACTACCTGTTCTTCCTCTCGGGCTCACAAAACCGATACATGGCCGTCAAGCTGCTCTCCGACAACAATGCGGAGCGTGACCGGTACCTCCGGCAGTCCGAGCTGCCCGAGCCCATCCGAGCGCTGACGGGTCGCATGACGAACAACTTGAACCTCCTTTGGCTGCCCCTGCGATAGCAGAAGCGGCCCCAGGACGAACAGAACCAGCAAATTCCAGAGGGAACGAGAGGAAGATCGAACAATGGGTGTTGCCAGCGTACTAATTCGCTATTTCAAGGACTCGAAGGGAAACAAGGCCATTTTGCGCCTGTCCAGGGACGCAGACATCGGTCACCTCGAGGTCAACGTGGGTACCTACGTGTCCGAGCGTGTCCTGATGCCGATGGTCTACAGGAGACCGGTGGCGATCGTGCAAGCAGGGGATCGCTCGACCCCCGGCTGGCACTCGGTCAGCTCGTCCCCACACTCCGGTGGGATCGACGCCAGACTCACCGTCAACAACACCAACGTTGGCCAACTCAGAGGGCGGCCCGGCGAGTTCCGGCTCTCGCTCGACGGGCGCGAGATCTCCCGAAGCCACCAAAACGACATGCGCAAAGACTGGGAGTCCTCGATCGGATCCGTCCAGAGCGAGCTCGCGCACATCGGCAGCGGTGTGCCTCGGCAAAACACTCAGCGTGCCGTCAACGACATGCAGGAGGCGATCAACGAGAGCTTCGCTGGACCCAATGCGGGAGCGATGGAGCTCCGAGAGGTCACGGCCGCCGAGTTCGCTCGGCCCTGACCGACAACCTGCGGGGGCGGGGTACAGAACCGGTCTGGAGGTCTGACACCACCCTGTACGTCACGATTCGGTGCGTCCACGGAGCCAAGCACACCGAGGCGTTTGCCTGGCTCGACATCATCGTCTATCCGATCAGTGCCCAGCGGTTTCTCTGCGACATGGCCAACTTCGAGCCGCGTTTAACGAAGCGAAATGAAGTGTGAGCCGCCGCGCCCTCAGTCGAGGGCGATGAATGCTGCTCGCCGCTCCCTCAGGTAGGCGAAGCGGCGGGCCGTTTCGAGGCCCGCGACGGTCTTTGCCGCGCTGCGCACGATTGCCGAGCGGCTGCGTTGGCTTCGCTCGAGGGCGTCCGCGAGCCGACGTTGCTCGTTGCACAAGAACAAGTGCAGCAACCAGTACAGGGCGTCGCCCGGTCGGTCCCAGAAATGACGACCGCGTCGAGAGGCCGTCAGCACCTCCAGCGGTTCAGCGTGCCTCCAGTACAGCTCCGCCGCGAGGTCGAGGTCCGCGTCTTCTTCCTCGCCGTCGAGGAGCTCCAGGATCCACGTGGACCGACGAAACTCCGTGAGCCCTTGGCTCGTCCAGTCGGGCTGGCGCACGCCATGCCCGACCATCAGCTCGTCGATGTCCTCAAAGCGGGCGACGCAGTGTACGTGCCCCGCCAAGGCGCGCAGCATTGGGCCGGGATCATCGAGCGCCCCACCCGCGGCGTGGTGCCGCGTAGCCGCCAAAAGCAGAGCCCCAGACTCGATCGAGTCGGCCAGTTTCGTGATGCTGTGCATCAACGGCTCATCGTGGAACGCCATCAGCAGCTCGACCGAACGCGGACTGACGTGCAGCAGCACCGGATCGGCCTGCGATGTGATCGGAAAGGCATTTGCCATCAGCATGGGCAGCAGGTGGCGCGCTTCGGTCAAAAGGCGGGTGAAGTTGCTCGGCACCCAGCTCGCAGACGGCATCGAGAACGTGCGGTCGAGCTGGGGCCCGAGGCCGAGCCACGACGTCAGGGACTGTGGTGCGGACCCGAGGCCGGCGGGCACGGAGACCCGCTTGTGCGGCCGGTCGAGGGCTCGAGTGAATCGCGCGAGCGCGTCCGCGGGCGCCGGCGGCTGCTCGAGAAGGCTGGCCAATCCGGTCGCAACGACCCCGCTCTTCTTCGCGCTCTTCTTCGTCGCCGTGGTCGACGGGCGTAGGCCGAAGACGATCTTCGACATCACCGAGTCTTGCCCGAAGAAGAACGTGGCGCCGTCGGTCGAGAAGCACCCCGATAGGACCGCGAACTCGTCGAGCGGCACCTTCTTCGGCTTGCCCAACGCTCCGTCGTCGAGACCGTCCAGAGGCAGGTGGTACAGCCCCTTGCCGTACCCGGAGGGCACCGACGCCATCAGGCGAGTCCCCGCCGGATCCACCCAGATCCGGGCGACGCCTGGTAGTTTGGTCTTCGCGATCGTTGCGAGCGCGGGATCGAGAACCACCAGCTCGCGATCGGTGGCGACACACACCCAGCTCGCATCGGCTGGTCCCGCCAGCGCCGAGGCACGAATCTTCGCGGTCTTGCCGGGCGACATCGCGGGGGACGCAAGCATCACCCCCTTGCCCGTCGCGAAGACCGGGCGGTCGCCCAGCCACGCGACCGCGCTGATCGATGGCGCAATCTTCTTCGTCTTGGCGGTGAGCAATCCGGAGTCGATCGAGAACGCTTCCCCTGAATCGATGAAGCCGGCGATCTTACGAGCGTCGGGGGATAGTGCGATGCACCCGTAGGCGAATCCGTCTCGAATCGGCAGCGCGCGCTCTACCGTGCCGTCGAAGGAGATGCGGCTGACCGCCTGAGTGGTGGTGTCTTCCTTCCGATGGAGGCCGAACACGTACAGGCACTGCGATGACGCCACGACCGAGTAGCCCCCGAAGATGTCGGCACGCTTCTGCTTGCGGCCCCGAGCCGAGTACACGAAGAGCTTGCTCGCATACCCCGCCACGCGCCCATCCGGCAGACAGGCGATGTCCTCGTAAGGGCGAGGATAGGCACCGGGTACGTCAGCGAACGGTTCGACCTGCATGTCCGCGACGGTACCAGCGAACGACGGCCGCATTGCGCAACCACGGCACCGTGGTCGTTCGCCTTGCGGGCGCTGACTGGCTGGTGGACCCGTCGATCCTGACGGGCGTTCCATTGCCGTTGGCCGTCTCCCGGCCTATCCACGCGCGAGACGTGCGACCCAACGCCAGGCTGCGTGTGGCGCGAGACCCAGCGGATCTCGGTTGCCGACGACGCCTGCGAAGCTCTCGGGGCCGGGCCGGGATACTGCGTCCGACACGTCTCGAGCGGTGAAGAAGGCTGCGGGTGGTCGACGACCTGCAGCACCGATTCGGGGATCGAGTACCGGTTCAAGGAGGTCGAGCCGGGCATATTCGAAGTGGGCTCTCGGGACGACTGCTTTCAGTCGACCGTCTTCGGCCCCGAGGGATTCACAACCTGCGGTGATGTAGCCGAGGCGTGCGAATGCACGTGCGCACTCGAAGGGTTCGCAGAGCTTCCCGCCGGCTTTGAGGACACCCTCGAGCCAGGAGGATGCGAAGACATGGTCCTCTATGGGCGTAGCCCAGACCGAACCGTTTCCTTTTTTGTGTCGACCGGACCGGACATCGAGCAGGTGGCCGATGCGCAGTCCGCAGGGGAGCCGGTGATCGTCGAATACGACATCTCAGAGCTAGAACTGGTCGAGGTTCAGGTCGGCGAGAACCTCACGTTCGCGACCTGCGACGACGTGTCCGAGCCCTTCGTGGTGCAGCAGCGCTGGCGCGCCACGGCAGGAACAGTGACCATCGAGGTCGTTCCGGAGGCCGATCCCCCGCAGTTCGGAACCCTCGGCTACGCCACGGTCAGCATGGGCGGGCTCGAGGTGCAGATCGTGGGCGGCACGAGCGAGGACACGGTCGAAGACTTCACGCTCGAGAACGTCGCAGTGGGTTGGATACCGGGCTGAGCGGGCTGGCCCCACTCCATAGTCCGAGCGCGTTGGCGGCGACGCTCGTCCGGCGAGGGAGAAGAATAGCAGCTGCCCGGGAGGCGAGGGCCGCGGGGGCGGCCGAGCGCCACGAAGCTTGGCCGCGCCTTGCGAACGCCACGTCTGGCCATCTTGCTGCGCAGGGCTTCGGCCCGCTCGCCCTCGGCCTCGCACGGCGTGCGTCGACTGTACTGCACCCCGGCGGGTCACCGACCCGTCCGTAACTTCCCGAATCTGCCGGTCCGAGGCCCGTGGACGCATCGACGGCCCGCTAACCCGCAGTTTGGGGAAGTTAGGGGCTCGACTCGCGCAGGCACTCCGGTTGCTCGAGGCTATCGTCGACCACCTCGACCGAGTCGACCACGCCGCCGAGCTCGGGCTGACCGATCACCTCCGCGCGCATGTGCAGCTTGCCGGTCGCGGACTCGGGCAGGAAGTCGAGGCACTCGAAGTACAGCGGCAGTCCTTGGTCGGCGACCTGGCTGAGCACCGGCCCGAGCTCCCCGGCGCTCTCGATGGCCTCGCGCACGTCGGCCATGAGGACCTCGGGATCCTCGTCGAGGACCGACTTGACCGGCGCCTCTTCCGGCGTGCCCGCCACCCATGCCTGATTGATCGCGTCGCGCAGCTCGGTCCAGTCCTCGCGGGTGGCCCTTTGTTTCTCGGCCAGCGCGTCGGCATCCGGGGGTCTGGCCCCTCCGGGTGCCACCTGGGCGGCGCTCGACCCTGCCGACCGCGTGTTCCTGTAGCGAGGCCGGGGGGGCCGAGATCGCGGCCGGCGACAGCACTCGCGTCGAGCAATTGCACGAAGTCGCTCGCCAGCATTTAAGCGAAATGAAGTGTGAAGAAGCCGGGATGGAGGAGTAGGGCGGGCAGTAGTAGAG
>CAYGTG010000344.1:0-7789 GCA_964352485.1 uncultured Nannocystaceae bacterium
CTCCCAACGACAACGAGCTCAAGGCCAAGTACAAGGCGTTCGAGCTCCCCGCGGTGATCTTCGTGAGCGCTGCGGGGGACGAGCTCGGCCGAATCGACGGAGCGGCCTCGACTCCGGATGCGTTCTTGGCTCAGATGCGAAGCATCCTCGACAAGCACCCGGCGCCGGACAGCTGAGGTCGCCTCAGGGCGATTTGCCCACGATGGCTTCGCCGAGCTTGGGCGCTTTCTTGGGGTCGCCAGCGTCCCAGCCGTGCATCGCCTCGGACTCCTTGCGCTCGAGAATCTTCGCCGTCGCGTTGCCGACGATGGTTCCGTCGGCCTTCTTGTGGATGTAGTCCATCACCAGGGCCTGATTCACTTCGACGGCTGAACCAGCCTTGAGGTCCTTGGTGAGCTGCGGATCGTTTTGGAGGATCCCTTTGATCTTCTTCCCCTCCCAACCCTGAATCTCAACCCACATCCACTCCTGGCTACCGGTGAGCGTGGGGAACGGCGCCTTGACGAGCAGCATCTCGTGCTTGGCGAGACCACCGGCGAATGCCGGCTGAAGCGCGGCCAGCTCCCTCTGCGCCTGTTGCCTCGCTTCGAGGATCTCCAGATCCATCGGGCTGCGCTTGAGCTCGTCTCGAGCCCCGGTGATCTTGGCCAGGACCTTGGCCTGCCGCTCGTGAAGCGTGTCGGTGCCGGGGAAGGTCACCGCGACGGTCCGGTTCTCCGGCTGCCCCTCCTTCGGTTCAGCGACGGCGAGGCCGAGCACGATCCGACCCACGGCGCCCTTGGGCAGTTCGATGCCGAGCTTGGACAAGTCGATCGTCACCTCTCCCCTCGTCTCCAGTTTGGGTTTCGCGACGAGCCTGGCCGCGACGAGGTTCAGCAAGTTGGCCATCGCGCTCGCGCTCGCGACCGGAACGTCTTCGATCGTGATGTCCGGGAGGCCGAACTTCGACATCCCGAAGCTGACCAACCGAACGAGATTACCCTCGCGATACGATCGGACTGCGAAGTGCTGTCCCAGGTTTGCCGGGTGCGCCGGGTCGGCAGAGAGGCGCTTCTTCCACGCCGCCTGCGACAGTAGTTGGCCGGTGTCTTCGTCCCAGATCAGCCCTCCAGTCTTCACGGCCACCGCAGCCGTCATGCGCAGTGCGTCCCGGTGTAGCGCGGCGGCCTGCACCTTGGTCCCGACGAATGCCATCACAACCGCTTCTGTGGACGCTTGCACGCCCTGAGCCTGCGCCTCCGTCAGTCCGCGGCCAAAGTGACGCAGGCGGTCGACCGAGGGCGGCGCGAACTCAGACATTGGGGGAGCGACGAGGAGGACCGACGGGGTCTGCTTCGCCACATCTGTCGTAGCGAGGTTGAGCCTGGGAAAATCCCGCTTGTGGATCTCCTGGGCGGCACGCAGCACCGCGCTATCACCACCGGGCATCCCGTAGACCGCGAACTTGATCACGGTCTGGTCAGACCGCAGGTCGCCAGCGGGAACCAGACCGTCGTTGGGATCAGGGACGGCCGCCTTGGGCGTGGCAGCGCTTGCCTCGGTCGGCGCCTCGGAGCCTTTGCCGCAGCCGAACAAGCACAGGACCGCGGCGAAGGGCAGCATGCGCACCAGGGAAGGATACAGGCTGGCAGATGGACACGGGGCTTCGAACCAGTGCAGGCCGGGTCGGCCCAGAACTACGGAACTACGAGATCAGATCCGGGACAGCGCCAGGTCAAGGAGCTCAGGAGCGGTCTGCGACGCACAGACAGCGCCGGGTTCGTCGCGGACCTTGACCTCCACCACGAAGACACTCTGCGCGCCCGCCGAGACATGGGTCGTACCCATGAGCGTGGGGCCACGGGCACCGGCGACCTCGGCCCCCATCTCTGCAACGCTCTCGCTGGGATGGCGAGATACCAGCAGGAGGGCCTCGCCTGCCGCCGGCTCGCGGTTGCAGGGGTTGAGTTCAATGCCCTCGAACAGCGTGGGTTCCAGCGTCAGCTCCGCGCCACATATGTCCGAAAAATCGGCAGGAGTGACTACCAGAGGTTGATCCAACTCCCGCAGGCTGCGGTCATGACCCTTCGGGATCGATCCGGACGAACTCCCCGTGGTTCTTCCAGTAGGTTCGATGCGCGTTCACCTTGATCCCCCGGAGGAACGCGGAGAGGCTGGGTGCCAACACGTACTCCATGAAAGGCATCGATTCGATCAGCTCGTCCTTCGAGAGTTCCTCGACGTCGATTTCCTCTTCGTCGATGTAGTCGTCGACGCACTCGAGCGCGTACAGGCCCTCGTCGTGGGCGTTGAAGAACACTTCGCCCGCATGGGTGCCCTCGAGCACCACCAGGATCTCGTCGCCTGCACCGTTTCCGGCAAGGGTCGCCGCCTTGAAGAACTCGTCGTATTGCTCGACTTCGAGGCCCGCAATATCGAAGAAGTCGAACCAGGCCACGCCACCTTCGAACTCCAGAATCGCGTCGAACCTCTTGTCGAACTCGGCGGCAAACGTCTCGAGCGTGACCTCTCCCAGGGTCTCGTTGTCGATGGTCTCAACGCATTCTCCGCCTTCAAACCTCGAGAACGTCTTGCAGGCACCGTCATCGTCGCAGGCCACGACGAGCCTGCGTCCTTCGGAGTGGAACGTGATGCACCGGTTCACCGGGCGCTCGCTCTCCTCCCTGGGGTGGAACTCTTCCTCGATGCGCATCGCGCCGGCCTCGTCATAGGTGGTGTGTGCGAGCAGGTGATCACCCTCGTGCACCGTCTTGAACACGAGCGTGCCTTCGCGTCGCCACGTCGAGGTGGTGCGCTTGCCGGCCTGCTCCTCGTCGTGGCGCCAGTAGGTCTTGGGTTGATGCCAGGTGTCTTCCTTCACGAAGTAGGCGTCCGCATGCGGCTTGCGGATCGTAAGCCCGGTGTCGGAGAGTTCCTTGCCGCCTCGATCGTAGAACACCTGATCCCGGGGCCAGAACAGCCCTGTCTTGGGATTGACCACGTCGATGTTGAAACGAACCTCGTGGGCATCGCCGGGCATCTTGGGAGGATCGATATCGGTCTGCCCGGCAGCGTTCCGGTACCAGCCCGTCTTCGCCTTGTAGTCTCGCTCGCTCGCCGGCTCCCCGTCGGGATGAAACTGACGATGGAGCCGCATCGTCCCGTCGTCGTCGAAGTGCTGCTCGAACAGCATGCTGCCGTCCGCGCGCCAAGCCGTTTCTATACCTTCGTATGCCTCCTGCAGCGCCGCCTGGTTCAGGGTCCAAAGGCCCTCCTTGTTCGACCGTGCCTCGGGATGGAGCTGTTTCGGCTTTGGCTTGCCGGTGCCGCCGATCTCCTCCCCCGCTTCGTTGAAGAAGCGTGCCGGGCGGGGCTGGTCGCCATCCTCCCAGTACAGTCGCAGCCGGAACACAGCCTCCGGGCTCCCCTCCATCGAGCGTTCTTCGGAGGGGTTGTTGGAACGCTGGTAGTCCGCAACGCCGTGCGGCTTGCCATTCCGGTGCGGGACCTTCTGCGAGAACGTCCCGTCGGGGTGAAAGCGCGTCACTTGAAGCAGCTGCCCTGCATCGTCAAACAGGTCGGTGCAGGTGAGGTGGCCTTCGGTTCCATGCCACTGGTTCCACTCCCCGACGCAGGCATCGCCGTCCTTTTTTCCCAGGACCCACTCTTCCCACTCGGCATGCCAGCTCGCCGCTTCGGGAACACCACTGGGACGAGGGGGCACGTTCGAATCGCTCATCGCCGCAGCTTGGTGCAATTGGCAGGCCACGCAGGCCCGGCACGGATTCCCGGGGAGTCGTCAAGGCGGCCATGGCCTCGACCTGCGCAACTTGAGCAACGCCGGCGAACGGTTGCCCAATCCGGTCGTCGCGCTTGAAAATGGGCGGTCAGCGAATCGCGCATGCAAAACAGGCACTGAGCGTCGTCTTTTGACGTGCATGGGCCTGGCGACGCTGACTGGAGCCGGTAGGGAGCGCTGCACGACGGCGACTTGGTTCGCCTGTACTTCCTCCCCGACGGTGGCGCCACCGAGGTCTACCCATACGCGCTCAACCCCGGCAGCCAAGCCTTCGAGTACGGATACCCTCCTCGCGCGGCGCTCTCCACCCGGCGGCCGCCGCGTTTTTTATTCGACGCCGAGGGTCTTGGCGGCCGCGTGCACGAAGTCGAGCTCGGCCGAGGTGGTCCTGCCGTTGGACCGGGCGATGCTTCGCAGCTCGGCCACCAGGTTGGCCTTGGCGTCGTCGTCGAGGTTGCGCGCGGCCCGGGTTGCCGCGTCCACCACGAGCTGGAGCACCGCCTGCGGGTCCGTGGCTTCACCGAGCAGCTTGCCGACGTCTTCCACGGCCTGCTCCGCATACCCCTCGGCCAGCCCCTTGCTGTGGGCCCGCGCCAGATGCAGGATCCGCGCGCCCTCCCGCTCATCGAGCGCCCCATCGGGCAGCTTGGCACACGCGATGTAGAGCATGAGCACCGCGTCAAAGGTCCCGGAATCTGCGTCGTCGACCGTCGTCACACCGCGGACCATACTCGATCTTGGCGCCGCGTAGCTCGTCTTCCCGACGCCCGACCGCCGCGGCACTCAGCCCCCGAGCTCGACCCGCACGCCAGGGCTCTCCACGCCGGTCCGCGCCGCTGCGCTCACGGCCCAGACCCCCGCCTCCAGCGCGAACGAGGTGGTCCCGGCCGGGATGATCTCAACGAGTTCAAACGCTCCGTCCACCTCGCGATACACGGCCCACGCCCGCAACGGCGTGTCGTCGGCCGGCACGATCGTGACGCCCTCCCCGCTTGCATCGACCGTGACCCACGGCGGGACCACCTCGGTGCCCAGCTGGGCCGCGAGCGGCGGCGTCAACACAGGCCGCTCGTAGAAGGTGTCCGCCAGCGCGGTCCCAACACCCAGCGTGTCCGACGCAAACGGCTCGATGTGGAAGTAGATGTTCCCCATCGATCCCAGGTCTCGATAGATCCGCGAGAGGTCGACCTGGTCCAGCATTTCGTCGACCGACCACGCGCTGCTCGAGCCCACCTGCGACAGATAGTTGCCCGCGAAGATGTAGCGACCCTCCGTGGTCATGCTCGCCCACCACTCCAACAGGGGCTCATAAGCCTGGGCAGTCTGCGTGGTCGGCCAATACAGCTGCGGCGCGAGGTAGTCCACCCAACCTTCGTCCATCCACAGCAACGGATCGGCGTAGATCTCGGCGTACTGATCGAGTCCGGTGATCCCCGGAGGCATCCCGGGCCGGTAGATGCCAAACGGAGAGATGCCAAATCGGATGTGGTTGCGCGTGCCCACGATGGACTCGTAGAGCACCTCGACCAGCTGGTTGACGTTGTCGCGGCGCCAGTCGTCTCGCGCCAACCTCCCGCCATCGCCCTCGTAGTCGCCATAGGTTCCCGCGTCGGGAAACGGCTCACCGTTGGGGTAGGGGTAGAAGTAGTCGTCGAAGTGGACGCCGTCGATGTCGTAGCGGTCCACCAGATCCAACGCGACATCGATGGTCCGCTCCTGCACCACTTCCGCGCCCGGATCCATCCACAACAAGTTGCCGTAGGTGTACGCGTACTGTGGCGCCGCGAGGGCGATGTGGCCGTCCGCCAACGTGCTGCTCAGCGTGGACTTGGCCCGGTACGGGTTGATCCACGCATGGACCTCGATGCCCAGGGGCCGCGCTTGCTCGATCAGATACGCCAGCGGATCAAAGCCCGGGTCCTGGCCCTGGCTTCCCGTCAGAAACCGACTCCAGGGCTCGAGATCGGATGCGTAGAGCGCGTCCGACTCCGGCCTGACCTGAAATAGGATGGCGTTGAGCCCGTGGTCCGTCATCACCGCGAGCAGCTCGCGCAACTCGGCCTGCTGTGCCTCGATGCTGAGACCCGTCGTGCTCGGATAGTTGATGTTGGAAACCGTCGCGACCCACACACCTCGAAACTCGCGGGCATGCTCAACTTCGACGAGCGTCTGCATGGGGGTCTCGCCCGTCGAGACGCCCGGGTCGGTGGTGTCTTCCGTGTCCTGAGTCGTGGGGTCGTCCGTCGTGCTTTCCGCCGAATCAGACATGCCTGTGGAGGACACAGCCCCGCTCGCGTCCGCGGCGGTCCCCACCTCGTCTCCGGAGTCCCAGCCCTCGGCAGAACCGTCGTCGGTGCAAGCAGCGCCGACCATGAGCGCGGTGGTGAGACCCGCGAGCACACCCAGGCGCGAAAGCCCGTGCGCAGTTGAGACCGCAACGTGACGACCCATCGCGCAGGACGATAGGCGAGCGCGAGGCCGCCGGCTACAACGCAGGCGCGCCAGTTGTAGAAACAGCACGTCCGCGCGAAAACGAAAGCCCGCTCGCGAAAACGACAGCCGAGTCATGCTCGCCGATGTGGTCCAATGGGCGCGGAGATCCTGCTGTCGTGTCTGCTGTTCGAACTCAGTTCCTTTCGATGTCGGCTTTGCTGTTGGTCTCGCTCTGCACGACTCGAGCCCAGGCTGAGCCCCCGACGCAGACGGACGGACTGCACGTTCACGACGAGCACCAGCGTCCTGCCCCGTACAACGACCCCGACCTCGCGGTGCCTCCAAGCTCGGGCGCAGACGCCGAGTATCCCCGCGCCGTGGGCTTTACCCCGGCGCACTCTTCCAACTTCACGGCCGGCGGGATCAACAGCTACGACTACGTCGTCGTGCACACGATGCAGGGCTATTATGCCGGCTCCATCTCCTGGTTCCAAAACCCGGATGCCAACGTGTCGGCCCACTACTGCATGCGGGCCGAGGACGGCGAGATCACCCAGATGGTCCGCAACTCCGACCGCGCCTGGCACGTCGGCAACAGCAACTCGCGGGCGATTGGCATCGAGCACGAAGGCTTCATCGACGACACCACCTGGTACACGTGGACCAACTACGTCGAGTCCGCCCGACTCGCCCGCTGGATCTGCGAGACCTACGACATCCCGGTCGATCGTGACCATATCGTCGGACACGTCGAGCTCCCCAACCAGACCCATACCGACCCCGGCCCCAACTGGAACTGGGGTCTGTATATGGATCTCATCACCGACGTGGTTGGCGAGCGCGACGTCGAGGTCATCGCCGTCGATGGGGACAACCCGTGCATGTTGACGGCCATCGAAGACACCTGGCTCAAGGGCACCGGACAGCCATCGGGCGAGCTTGGCGACGAAGACCTGTGCGCGATATCGGCGGGGGATGTGCTGGCGGTCAACTACGAGTACGCCTCCATCGACACCCACCGCCGGGTGCTGCTCGATGCCGACCACCCCTGCGCGGGCACGTTCTCAGGCCGTCCCGCGTTCGCATTCGAAGGACACTTTGAAGGCGCCTGCGAAAACCCGGTGATCGCAGCTCTGGACATCTCCCTCGACGAGACCTCCTCCCAAGCGACGGATACGAACGGGCGAGCCCTGTTCACGGACGTGGGCGAGGGCATCCACGACGTCGCAACCGCGGCCGACGACTTCGAAGTTGTCTCGGCCACCTTTGAGCAGGAGCGCTATCCCGGCGCCCGCCTGGTCCTGGTCACCCGGCCGATCAGCAGCGGCGAAACGGGCGAGCCACCGGAGACCACAACCGGAGGGCAGGAGGACAGCTCTACCGGGGAGGGTGAGGCCGGCACAGGGGACCCCGCCGGACCGGATGCCCCGGACGGCCCGCAAACGAGCGGCAGCGGCTCGGGCCCATCGCTACCGCAGGACTATGGCGAGACCGATGGCGGATGCTCCTGCCGGTCGGCTTCGGGTGCCCCGGCAAGCGCGTTCACTCTGACCGCCTTCGCGATCGACTCCCCCTGCG
>CAYGTG010000345.1:0-7789 GCA_964352485.1 uncultured Nannocystaceae bacterium
GTCCGTAGACGGGTTCGAGGCGACGCTCCGCCGGAACGAGCGCAGCAGTTGGGGCCTATGGCTTCTCTTCTTCGTGGCCACGTTGTTCGGCGGGTGCGCGCTGCTGTTGTCGAATTTGGGCTGGACGAAGGGGCGTCCGCTTCGGGGTCGGCGACGGTCAAAGCGGGGACTGACCACGCCCACGAACGCGAGCGATGCCAGAACCGCCGCCGATGTCTGGCGATCAATCGCCGCCGACGAACACGAATCGGTCGCAACGTTTGGCGAACTCGCGCTGGATCTGATGGCCGCCGGTGCGCCGACGGCCCTCGTCGTGCGATGTCACGAGGCGGCACTCGAGGAGGTTCGACACACGGAGGCTTGCTTGGCCGTAGCCCAACGGCTCGACGGCCAAGCCGTGCCGCCGCTCGCTCTGCCCGCGCTCCGCAGCGCGCGACGACGCCCTCGGTGGCGAACGGCACTGCTTGTCCGGCTTGCGGCCGAGAGCTACGTCGATGGTTGCATCGGCGAGGGGTCGTCTGCTTGGGTGCTTGCAAAGGTCAAGAAGCAGACGACGGATGACTCGATTCGCGAGGTGTTGAACGTGCTAGCAGTCGAGGAGGCGGGACACGCTCGGCTGGGGCATGACATCGTCCGGTGGTGTCGCGACGCGGGCGGGCCCGTCGTCGAGCACGCCTTGCTTGTCGCGCAGCGGCGGTTGGAAGCCATGGACGCGCCCTCCTTCATTCGAGGAGTCCCGTCCCTTCGCGACTTCGGCGTCCCCGATGACGCGCTCAGAGCAGAAGGATTCGCAAGGGCGCGGACAACGGCGGCGAAACTCTTGGCCCGAGACCGACGCGGCCGAGCCGCACTGGCCGCGTAGCCGAGACGGTCGAGGCAAACCGGTTCCTCCGACCTACGCGGTCAGAAGCGTCAGGAATTCCACGCCCCATCGCTCCCTGTACCTCGAGGACACAACCGCGAAGGCATCCTCAACGTCGCGGTTGACGCGCTTCTTGGGGACGAGGCGGTAGCTGCGGTGCACGCAGCGGACCGTGATGTCCAGCGTGGTGTCGGTGCTCCCCCTCCGAACCGCAGCCGCTTGCACAACGGGCCGCGCCGCCCGATCCTCCCTCGATGCGCCACCTCGCGATCGCAGTGATGACCTTGGCGGCCTGCGCCACCACCCCGAGCGATCGCGAGGTCTCCGAGATCAAGATCGACCCGAGGTTGGATGACGCTCGTACCGCCGAGCTCGAGGCTTCCATCAAAGTGGCCGGGAGCGGGATCACCGACCCCATGCTGGCCAGCTTGCTGCGGTCGCATTGGACGTGGCACCTGCGCGAGCGGCCACGGTTCGCCACATCGCTTGGCATTCGTGACTATGACGACCGGCTCGAGCGGACAGGGTTCGAGGCGATGAAGAAGCGGGACGACACGCTCAACAGCTTCCTCGCGCTTGCGCAGGGCATCGCCCCGCAGTCGTTGACGCCGGCCGATCGAACGACCCGGAAGTTGTTCATCACCAGCATCCAAGACGCCTTGCTGCGGCGGCAGTGTCGATTCGAGGAGTGGAACGTCAGCGCCCACAGCAACGCGCTGGAGAACTACGGCGAACTCGGCGACGACTTCTTCGTTCGAGGGGACCGGGAGCCCGGCGATCTTCTCCGGCGCTATCGGGAGGTCGCAGCGCAGATCGACGGCGAGGTGTACATGCTCGGCCACGGTCTCGAGGACGGGCTGGTGGGGAACGCGGAGTCGATGCGCCGGGTGGTCGAGATGCTCGATGCCCAGCTGGAGCAGCCCGTTGAGACCTGGCCTCTGCTGTCGGTCGTCGCGGAGTTCCCCGACGTGGCGAACCGAGAGGCCTCGATCAAGGCCCTCACGGAGATCGTCCAGTCGCAGATCGCTCCGGCTTTGGTCCGATACCGCGACTTCGTGCGCGACGAACTGCTGCCGAAGGCTCGCCCCGACGGCGATGTCGGCCTGGTCGCCCTGCCGCTGGGAGAGCAGTGCTACGAGGCCATGGTCCAGCACTACACCACGCTCCCACTCACCCCTGAAGAGGTGCACGAGGTCGGCCTGCGGGAGATCGAGCGCATCGACGCCGAGATCGCCGCGCTGGGCCGCAAGGCGTTGGGCACCTCGACCCTGGCCGAGACGCTGCAGCGGCTGCGAACCGATCGCACGCTGTACTTCGAGACCTCGAAGCAAGTCGAGACGGCCGCGACCGAGGCCCTGGCTCTGGCCAAGGCCAAGATCCCCGAGTACTTCGGCCGTCTTCCCCAAGCCGACTGCGTGGTCGAGGTGGTCCCCGATTACAAGGCGCCGTTCACCACCATCGCCTACTACGACGGCCCGCATGCCGACGGCAGCAAGCCGGGCGAGTACTTCGTCAACGTCTTCGAGCCTCAGACGCGTCCCCGCTTCGAGGCCCGGGTGCTGGCGGTGCACGAGTCGATCCCCGGGCATCATCTGCAGATTGCGATCGCCCAGGAGCTCGGCGAGCTCCCGGCGTTTCGTCGCCATCAGGGGTACACCGCGTTCGTCGAGGGCTGGGCCCTGTACACCGAGCGCCTCGCCGATGAGATGGGGATGTACGACGGCGAGCTCGACCGCCTCGGCATGCTCAGCTTCGATGCATGGCGCGCCGGTCGGCTGGTCGTCGACACGGGGATCCATGCCCTGGGCTGGAGTCGCCAGGACGCGGTCGACTACCTGACCGAGCACACCGCCCTGACCCCCGGCAACATCGACAACGAGGTCGATCGCTACATCTCGTGGCCGGGGCAGGCGCTCGGCTACAAGATCGGGCAGCTCGAGATCTGGAAACTGCGCCGGCAGGCCGAGCAACAGCTGGGCGAGCGCTTCCACCTGCCCGCATTCCACGATGTGGTGCTGGAAGGCGGCGCGGTCACGCTACCGGTGCTGCAGGAGCAGGTCGCTGGCTACATTGCTGCGTCCGAGTAGCCACGTCAATACACCGCGCCGTGCAGGATCAACCGCATGCGCTTGACCCCCAGCGACCCACTGCCGCCGGTGGTCTCGAGCCGCACCGCCTGCACGCCGCCGCCTGGCTCGAACGCAGCCCCAAGGTCCAATCCGGTGGCGTGCATGCTCCAGTCGTGCGCCATCGTGGCGGAGTTTCCAATGCCGGTCAGCGGATTGTAGGCATCGAACTGCACCGACGCCGACGTCGACACGCTGCGGCCCTCGACACAAACGGTCGCGTAGTCGTAGCCCAACAGCTCCTCGAACCCCAGCATCAACTGCAGCCTCCCAGATCCTCCGACGACCGCGAGAACCCCGATCGGATCGCTGGAGACGTTGATGTTTCCATAGACGTCCCAAACCTCGGCCCAGCTCGCGTTGGACGCTGCCCACTGAGACTCTCCCCAACCAGGCGTGTCGGAGTAGCTCCACGAGGGTGAGGTGGCCGTGCCTCCGGCTTGGTTGTATTCGATCTCGATCCAAGGCCCGTCGAGCGGGAAGCCGCAGGGATCGTCGCCGACCGGCATGCCACCACCCTCGTCCCCGGTGCCCTCGGATGACTCGCCGCCGCCCGAGGACGACGATCCGCTCTGCGCGTTTGAGGTCTCGGCACCGGCGGAGGGATCTGCGTCAGTCGAAGACGCATCTCCGCTGACCGCCGAGGAGCCTCCCGATGTCTCGGTCGTCGCTCCTGACTGGCCCCCATCGGAGCCTCCGTCCGTGTCGACCCCCTGGCTCGCCGACCCCTCGCTCGCGCCCGGGCCGGTGCCTGAGTCGCTGCTGGGCACGCCGCTGCCTCCGGACCCAAAGTCAGCACCGTCCGGAACGTCTCCGTTGCACCCGAAGGTGAGAAGAAAGGCTGCCGACAGAACCGCGCGACGCATCGTGACGCAGGACGGACCACCGCGACACTGGTTGCACGCGCACGTCAGGTTTTGGGCAATTCGGCCGCGGCGAGCGCCGCATCCCAGTCCGCGGGCACTTCGGGCGACTTCAGCCGGCCTTTGAGATACAGCAGTCGCGCCGTGATCATCTCGAACGTCTCGATGAGCGGGCGTACCGCCTCGGGGCCTTCGAGAATCTCGACCAGCCGAACCATGGCCTCGAAGGTGGAGACGCCGCGCGGGTCGTGCTGGGTTCGCACCCGCCAAATACTCGGCTTGCCCGGCGGCAGCATCACGCACGGCAAGTCGCGGACGTGGGGGACTCGCCTCGCCATGCGCGAGCACTGATGCCACGTACCGTCCAAAACCACGAACCCGCGGCGCTTGCCCGGTGCAGGCTCGGGTAGCGCGTCGACAGGCGTCGCGTCATCCCGCAGGAACAGGTTGTAATACTCGATGCCTGGCTCGAGAAGCGGCGTCGAGTCGAAGGGTGGCTCCCTCATGCCAAACGGAAGGATCGGAACGGCGGGAACCATCTTGGTGAACAGCCGGGCCGTGTTGGTCGGCTTGAAGCGTTCGCGGATCTGCTGCACCACCGCCAACGGCGTCTGCAGCTCCACCGTCGGCATCAACGCGCACACGCAGGTCTCGGGCTTGAGGCCGCAGCCATAGCAGCGCGGCTTCTTTCGGTTGCGTTGGACCATGGTGAGCGCGGCGGAGGGTAGCGCACCGAGAGTGCCCAGCCCAGCTCAGGGCAGCCCCGCCTTGCCCTCTTGGCTGCCGGCCGGTGCCTCGAGCTTGGCCACGTCTGCACGCGAGGGCATGAAGAGGTTGGTGTAGTCGTTCTTCGATTCTGGGTATCGCGTCTGCAACGTCGCGATGTCCGTCTTGAACACGCCCTTGCGCTGGCTGAACTCGTGGATCTCGTAGAATGAGAAACCGTGTCCTGCGAGGGTGCTCAGGCATGATTGTGGGTCTTGCCCCATCTGGCGGATGTACTGCGGCGTGTATTCCATGATGACAGCCATGTCGCCCCCGCGCTCGAACGTCTTGGGAGCTCCCGCCACCACCGCGCACTCGGCCCCTTGGATGTCCATTTTGATTAGGTCCAGGCGCGAAGCGTCAGCGAAGTAGTGGTCGAGCGTGGTGACCTCGACCTCCACCGCCTCGCGGCCATCGCCCGGATCGTAGGTGCGGTGGTCCCCGCGATTGGTCGCATGGCGAAACAACTTGAGCGTGCCGGGCTCGGAGCCGAGCGCCTTGGGAACGAGCGTGACGTTCTTGTATCCGTTGAGTTCGACGTTTCGACGGAGCAGCTCGAACGCATCGGGATCGGGTTCGAACGCCCAGACCTTCCCACCGTCTCCGACCAGCTGGGCCGCGATGAGCGTGAAATAGCCGACGTTGGCACCCACATCCACGACGACGTCGCCCGGATGAATCTCGGAGCGGAATAAAGCGGTCTCCACCGGCTCCCAGACTCCCTTCTTGAGCCAGGGCGTGATCACCTCGTCACGGGGATCAGCGAGCATCTTGCTCCCCTCGACGTCGAAGGGTCCAATCGCCGAGACGACGTTGGCCAGAGCTTTCCCACCCGACGGATCGGCAGGCGCGTCCTGGGTTTCGGGCGGTGTCGGCGTTTCGCCACATCCGCAGCTCCAGAGGATCGCGGCAAGCAAGAGCGGTCGATGTGAGGTCCTTTCCATCCGAAGTGGACGGTCTCATGAAATGGGACCACCGAGGCGAGTCAGTCCTCGTCGTCGCGGTCTTGCATCCGTTCACGGAACTGCTGCAGCGAGCGGTCGTTGGGGTCGGGCTCACTCACCTCGCTCGGTACAACCTCAGCCGAATCAAAGGCCTCGAGCAACGCCTGCGCGGTCGCCAGCTCCGTAGTGCGCACCATCGCCCGCACCTCGAGCGCAGGTCCGCGAGCGTGCCCCTCGATCGTTCGGTCGGCCATCCGTTTCATCACGACCTCGATCTGCTCGGACTCCAACACGCTCTGCACGGTCATCACGGTGGCCTGGTCGTAGCAGGTCTGCAGGAGCACGAAAGGATCGGGATCAACGGGTGTGGTCATGGCAACGGTTACCTGAGCTCGGCGAAGGCTGCGCGGATCGGGGCGCGAAGCTCGGGCGGAAAGATCAGCCGATAGTGGACGAAGGTCTCGTTGCTCAGACCTCGCAGCACGGGGGAGACGTCGAGCAGCCGCCGCAGGCGACCTCCGGTCAGCGCCATCATGCGGGAGTCTTCGTAGTACGCGGCGATCTCCACCCGATCGACGGAGGCGAGGTAGTCAGGACCCGTGTGATGCGCGTCCAAGACCTCGCGGAGCCGCGCCATGGCCTGCGAAACCGGCACATCGTGACGCAGCCGCAGCGTCTTGAACAGCCGACGATAGCGAAGTCGCTGGGCGAGCTCGGCGAGGACCGCATCGCTGCTCTCGCAGTATTCCTTGAGTGCGGTCTCGAACGCGTGGTCATCGAGGTCGAGGAACTGGCCCATCGTGGGCTGCTCGCCGCGCAAGAGTGTGGCCATACCCACGGGCGTCCCGGGCTGCGGCCCAAGCTCGTCGAGTCGGCGGAACAGCGCTCGCATGACCGACTCCGCCGCTCGCACCGCCTTGTGCAAGTAGACCTGCCGATACATGTACAGCCGGCCCAGGAAAAACCCCTCGACCGCGGTCAACCCCTTCTCGCCATCCACCGCCATGCGAGCCCGCTCCTCTCCTGGAGCGACCATGAGTCGCATCGACTGCAGAAGCCAGTCGAGATCGAGCACACCGTAGCGGACACCGGTCATGTGAGAGTCGCGGAGCAGGTAGTCACACCGGTCGACGTCGAATGTTCCCGAGACGGCGCGGGCCAGGTGTGGGATGTCGCCCTCCCCGTGCACGAGGCGCTCGACGCGATGCGGGGCCTGGGCATCGATCTGGCGCAGCACCGCGTTCACCTCACTGTCCGGGTCGAGGATGAGACGGGAGGTCCAGTCTTCGTGCTTGAAGGGATGGGGCAGCACGGCCTCGAACGCGTGCGAGTATGGACCGTGCCCCAGGTCGTGGAGGAGCGCTGCAGCCAGCGCCACTTGGGCCGTGGCCGGATCGATCCGATCGGCTGTGGGTAGGTCCTCCGAGAGGGCGTACACCCGGTCGAGGTAGCGCTTCATGACGTGCGCCGAGCCCACGGCGTGGGCAAAACGGCTGTGTTCAGCCCCCGGAAAAGCGAGGGACGCGGGCCCCAGGCACCGAACCCTCCGCAGTCGTTGGACCTCTCGCGTATCGATCAGCCGGCTGATGATCGACTCGGCGGGGCCCTCGAACGAGATCAGGCCGTGCACGGGGTCGCGAAGAATCACGCCGGGAGGTTGACCCGGTTTCCGCTCTGGCACCACCCCGGCCCCGATTTGGCCGTGGTGGGCAACACCACAGTGGTATCGTCGGCCGCGGGGCGGGCCCCCATGTCGCACATCATGGCGAACTGCACGAATTGCGGATATCAGTTGGACCCCAGCGCACCGGTGACGGCATGTCCAAGGTGCGGGACTTCGATCGAGGGCAGCCCCGGCGCGCCCCCGGAGTTTTCGACGGACGGGAAGCCCGACAACACTCTCTTTGGGCTCCCGGCCCACTCCGATGAGGAACTCGAAGAGCTCAACTTTGGAGAGCCCGGGGCAGCGTCCACCGACAGCGACTCGTTCGGACCCCCCGCCCTCGACGCTGCAGCGTTCGGTGAAGTCAACCTCGAACCCGCCGGGGACTCCTCACTCAAGCTCGATGTCGACGGGCCCCCGATCGCCAGTGGGGTCTCGACCTTCCTGCACCCGCGCCACCTCGTGCGAGCGTTCCCAAAGCTCCCCCGCCCCCGGCGTTCGGCGCACCGGTGCCGGCTCCACCTTCGCTCGGCGGCCTCGATCTCCCTGCGCCATCGGCATCCCGT
>CAYGTG010000346.1:0-7785 GCA_964352485.1 uncultured Nannocystaceae bacterium
GACCGAGGGGTTCGGAGCGACCCCACACCCCGAAGGGGGTCGCGCAGAAACCCGGTACGGACGTTGGGCATGAGGTACGCTCGGCTCGGGCACTTCTCTTCGACGCAGAGGGAAGGTAGGCTCATCGGGTGGGGAAGATCTTTGGGGTTGTTGGGCTGGCCGTCGTTGCGGCTGGCTGCTCGAGCGCGGATGAACGCGAGTCGTCGGGGAGTGTGGACACCTACGGAACGACGGCGTCGGGCTCGAGCGGCAATGGGAGCGTGCCGACCTCCTCATCTCCGGGGGGCGGGTCGACTTCCAGCAACAGCGGCCCTGCGACGTCCGGGGCTGCACCGACGACCGAGACCTCGGCCGGAGGCTCCAGCGGCGATCGACCGAAGTTCGACCTCGGGATTCAGCCGGACATGCCCCCGATTCAGGAGGTGTGCCCCGAGGACACATTCATGGCCGACGACAATGATCTGTGTGCGATCGACCCCGTCGTTTATGATCGAGATGCTGGGCTCCTCACCCTGACGATCGTCAGGGGCCAGCTCTACGAACTCACCGATCCGAGCGTCGAGGTGATCTTCTCGACCGACCAGGTCGGCTATGAGGGCTTCTTCACCGTTGCGCGGGAAGAGTCCACGCCTGAGGTCTTCTACATGGTCGTGGCCGACGACGACTTCATGCACCTCGAGCCCGACGGCGAGTGCGGCATCACGCTCGGGGCCTGTGAGACGGACTGCATGCCGGACGAGGGCGGCGAAGTCTGCCGTGCGTTCGTGGATGACTTCATCCCCATCGTTGCCGGGGCCTACATTGGATCGCCGTACGCGCTCGATACCTTCGGCCGACGCACCAGCCCCAACGGTGAGTGTTGCGCCGACGACTTCACCTGCAACGCCTCGGTCTCCAGCTACACCGAGCACGTCGTCACCGGCCCCGGCGGCACGATGCACTTCATCTTCCAGGACGGCTTCGCGTTCCTCGACACGATGGGCTGGTCCTACGACCCTCGAGAAAACGTCAACGGCGACGCACAGTTCGAGTTCGACCTGTGCTCTCTGCCGGTTCCCGAAGGCTGAGGGGCGGCTACCGAGGTCGAATAATCCAGCTTCGCATCCGGTACCCTATACGCACGATGGAAGCAGAGCGCACCGCCAGACGAATACGGATGAGCTTCGTGGCGATGCTGGCGTTCGGACTGGCGTTGAGCTTCGCGAGTACGAGCATTTGGCTTGGGCGCGACGGCGAGCTTCCTCTCGATCCCGACCTTCAGTTCCTGACCTACATCCGCTGGGCGAATCTGAGCGTCACCATCGTCGGCTGGACGGTCATTCTCCTCGGGGTCCGCGATGTTGCGGGTCGCAGCAAGAGAGGCGGGCCGCTGAGGGTCACCCTTGGGTGCTGGGGAATCGTGTTGGCGCTCAACTTCGTCTGGGTCGTGCTACCGATAATGGCCGCCGAGTCGGACGTGGTCCCGATGATGCTGTGGGCCGGACGACTGACGACCTTGGTCATGGGGGCCGGAGCTGTCGCGTCGATCATCCACGCCCGGGATGGGGGCGCGACCTCCACTTCGTTGGGCATCTCGGGCTTGGGTCTGCTGCTCTATGTGCTGACGTGGATCGTCCAAGAAATCGGGAGCGTGGGGGGCTTGGGTTGGATGTTGGGCGCCTTCGTTCTCGGGTCCGTGTCGCGCATCGGTCTGCTGGGCGGGATGGCGCTATTGCCATGGACTCCCGCCGGCGGAGCAGAGGTTGCGTCCGAGGGGGTTGGTGGGGGTCTTGTCGACGCCAAGGGCAGCGCGAGCACAGACTTCATCGTCGGAACCCTCTTTCTCGGGGCTGGTGCCGCGGTGACCTACCTTTCCTTCACAGGTGGTGGGATCGGCGGACAGGCCGTACTCGCCTGGGGCCCGATGCTCTATGGTGGGTATCGAATTGTTCGCGGTCTCACCCGTTGAGCACCGCAGGCGCTTCGGTCCGGCCCGCTCGGTGCCGATGCGCGCTTCGAGTTGGCGCGAACTCTTCGTCTCATGCGCTCGCGACATTTGGCAGCGGTAGCCCAGCGTCCACAACGCCGGCATAATGCGGTGATGAACCGCGCTGGCGCCACGGAGCTCGACGCGCTCGCGGACGCGGGGCTGCAAGCACATCCGGAACTCGTTCAGCGGCGAGATGCCTTCACGCAACACCTGCAGGGGTTGGGAGCAGACGGCGCGCCACCGGGGGACGAGCACATGGCCGACCTCTATCTGGCCTACCTGGCGGGGTGTGGCGACAACGTCGCGGTCGAGCAGGTGAGGGCGCGATTCGGCGGTGACATCGACCGCGCGCTGGGCAAGGCGGCGTCGACGGGACAACCGCTCGACGAGCTGCGCCAGCGGGTGTGGGTCCGGTTCCTGACCGGAGAGCCGCCCCACATGCACCGCTACGCCGGACGAGGCTCGCTCCAGGGGTGGGTCCGCGTCGTGGTCAGTCGCATGGTCGTTGACCTGCTGCGCAGCCATGGGGCGCGCAAAGAGTCCACCCTGGGCCCGGCTGTGTTGGCCGAGCTCGAGCGCGTTGAACTCGACCCGCAGCTCGAGCTCTTGCGACACCGCTACCGCGACGATGTTCACGCCGCAATGGAGTCCGCGTTCGGTGAGCTCTCGGACAAGGACCGCAGGCTCTTGCGCGGCCAGCTGGTCGAGCGCCTGAGCACCGATGACCTCGGGGCGCTGTACGGCGTGCACCGGACCACTGCCGCACGCTGGGCCGAGCAGGCGCGGGTGCGCCTGGTGGAAGCGGCGCATGCGGATCTCCGGCGCCGAATCGGCGGCGGCGAGCAGACAGTCCGCAGCGTCGTGGACATGGTGCGCAGTCAGCTCGATCTCTCGGTCGAACGGCTGCTCGCGTCGAAGTAGGGACGCCCCTGGCCGCCGTGCGTGTCACGGTGGTCTTCGTCCTACTCGACCTGGCGCCGCGCGCGGCCCGGCGCTGCTTATGACTTCGGCTTTGCGCCCAAGGCGAACAACCCGGCGATGATCAGGATAAAGCTGAACACGAGAGACTTCGGTTCGTACAGCGCTGGCAACACGGCGGCAGCGATCAGGATCGGGGCCGCGATCTTGCCCTTGCGCATAAGCGCCAAGACCCCTCCCGTGATCCCGAGGAACAATGCGGCGATCAGCAAGTACGCCGCCGTGATCATGCTGTCGATGGAGAAGCCGGCCGCTTCGGCCAGCGCGATTTGATCCTGGAGATCGGAGGCGTCTGAGAGCCACGTGACGCCCAGAGCCGCCGCAAGCAAGCCTCCGAGGATGGCGAGAATGAAAGCAACGATTCGCATGGTGTTGTCCTTTGGCCCGCGTTCGTCGCGAGCTCGCTGGGCTAGACGCGCGACCGGGTCGGACGAGCACGCACAAGTGCTTTTTCTTTCCCGCCTCTGCGCCAGGCAATCGCCGGTGTGCACCGCGGCGTCCTCTTTTGTGCGGCGTTCGCCGCAGCTGGGCGCTACCATGCGCCCCCACCATCGAGGTGGCTCACATGCCTCGCGTAGCAAGCCCAACGTCCAAGAAGCGGTCCAGCAAGAAGTCGCCGCGCCGAGAACTTGCCGTTCGTGGCATCGCTGAGGCCCGCGCAGAGCGAGTCTCGACCGCTGCACGGCTGCTGCGTGATGCCCAGAAGAAGCTTCCGGTGCTGAAGATGATCGCCTGGTCCCCGGAGGTTCGAGAGCGGTTTTTCGCTCGCGGGGCGCGAGAGCTGCCAAAGCCCCGATACCAAGACTTCGACCCGCGGCCAGCGCTCGACCTGGTGCGGGAGGCAAGAGGGTTGTGTCGCCGCGACGCCGCGATCGAAGACTGGCTCCGACGCAGCGCGAGCGCGGTCGAGACCACGGCGATCATGATGAGCAAGGCGGGTACGGCAGCGTTCTCGCGGCGGGCCCAGAAGCTCTACGGCTCGCCCAGCGACCATTTCCCCGGGACCACAATCACGCCCGTCGAGCTGGCGCGGCGATTGATCCGAAGCAACAAGCGGGTGAGCCGAAACATGCCGGCGCCTCCGAAGCCTCATTTGAGCGCCCAAGAGGTGGCCCGGGAGGTTCGTGCCGCGGTCAAGGCACACTTCGGAACTCAGGCTCCTGAAGTCAGCGTGGTCGAGGGGCTTGCCGCTCGGGCCGCCGCGGCCCCCAGTCGGATCCGGCTGCGCAAGGGTGCGAAGTTCTCCGATCTGGACGTGCGCCAGCTGATCCATCACGAGGCCTTCGTTCACGTCGCGACGGCGCTCAATGGTCGGGCGCAGCGACGCGTCCCCCTTCTGGCGGCGAGTCACGCCGGCACGACGCGGACTCAAGAGGGCCTCGCGGTCTTCGCGGAGCTTCTCTCCGGCGCGCTCGATCCGGCGCGACTGCTTCGGATCGCGCACCGGGTGGAAGCGGTTCAGATCGCGCTCGACGGGGCCAACTTTCTACAGGTCTACGGCTACTACCAGAACCACTCCCTCAACGACGTCGAGGCCTACGAGAGCACGGTGCGGATCTTCCGTGGTGGCCTGGTCCGGGGAGGTGCGCCGTTTACCAAGGACATGGTGTACCTCGATGGATTGTGTCGGGTGCACGTCTTCATGCGCGCCGCCATCTTTCGGGGCAGGGTCGACTGTGTCCCGCTCCTCTTCGCAGGAAAGCTCGACCTGGAGGATGTCCGGGCGGTGGCTGAACTCCGTCGCAGCGGGCTGTGCAACGCGCCCCGCTATGTCCCGCCGTGGGTCGCCGATCCTCGGCGACTCGTCGCATACTTTAGCGTCACCGACGTGATTGGGCGCGCCGCCACAGCTGGCCTGCGCCGGCACTACGCCGACCAGCTTCAGGGCACGCCAACGATCGAATAGGCCTTCAGCCCTTGATGCGATCTCGAGTCTTGCCGGGCTTGGCGTTCTTCTCGATGTACTCGTAGATCATCCCCGCAACGTTCTTTCCTGTGGCGGTTTCGATGCCTTCGAGGCCGGGGGAGGAGTTCACCTCCATGATCAGCGGACCGGCGTTGGAGCGCAGCAAGTCCACGCCCGCGACCCGCAATCCCATCGCTTGGGCAGCCCGAACGGCCGTCGAGCGCTCGGTGGGGGTGAGCTTCACGATGCTCGCGGAGCCACCGCGGTGGAGGTTGGATCGGAACTCTCCAGGTGCGCCCTGTCGCTTCATGGCGGCGATGACCTTGTCGCCGACGACGAAGCAGCGGAAGTCCGCTCCGCCAGCCTCTTCGATGAACTGCTGTGCCAGAATGTGGGAGTCGAGCCCCCGAATCGCTTCGATCACCGAAGTCGCCGCTTGCTTCGTCTCGGCGAGCACGACTCCAACCCCTTGGGTTCCTTCGATCAGCTTGATGACCAAGGGTGCTCCCCCGACGGCGTCGATCACACCGTCGATGTCCTTGGGAGAGTGGGAGATGGCTGTCACGGGCATACCGAGCCCCTTGCGGGACAACAGCTGCAGCGACCGCAGCTTGTCGCGCGAGCGGCTGATCGCCTGGGATTCGTTGACCGGGTAGACGCCCATCACCTCGAACTGGCGCACTACCGCGGTACCGTAGAACGTATGCGAGGCACCGATTCGCGGGATGACGGCATCAAAGCCTTCGAGCGGCTTGCCCTGGTACTCCACGCGCGGCTTGCTCGCCGCGATCACCATCGTGCACCGCAGGTAGTCGATCACGCTGACTTCGTGACCGCGCTCCACGCCGGCCTCGACCAGGCGTCGGGTGGAGTACAGCTTGGCGTTTCTCGATAGGATGGCAACTTTCATTCAGGGCTCTCTTTCGCTTCCGACGTGGTCTCTGTGGGCGGGCTTGGGAAGGCTTCGGGCGCCTCTTCCCCTTGGAGGAACGAGCGGCCCGGGTCCACCCAGAACCGGCGGCGCATTGCGGCTCGCCCAAGCAGCATGTTGAAGCCCATCTCGTCGCGGACGGTGAGGGTGACCTCGGCTTCCCAGATCTCCTCCCCGATCGCGAGCCGGGTCAAGACCACGGGCCGCTCCTCGGTGGTTCCATTGGAGCTCTTCACCGTGCGGACCTCGACCAGCGGCAACTCGACCACGGGCGAAAGCTCGGGGTGGTCCTCCCGAACCTGGGCCCGAAAGCGTACGAGAGGCGGATCTGCGGCCTCGACGATTTCGATATCGACCGCGTGAAGGGCAGAGGTCCGCGCGCCGGTGTCGACCTTGATTTTGACGCTGAGGACCCCGACTTCGGGCAGGCTAGCCCACTCTCGCCACCCGATGATCGGGCGACTCTTGGGCTTCTTCTGGGGCTGCGTGGAGGGCTGCGAAGGCATGACTCTTGGATGTCCGGGTCCGTCTGCTGTCGCTGCGTGGTGGCGGTGGTAGGCAGCCGCCAGCTTCTGGGGGTGTGAAGGTCACATGTTGCGACGAATTTCGCCACGGACTCAGGACAATCGCCCGACGAAACCGACTCCGAGTGGCCAAAGGCCCGGCTGAGGTTGTGGCCGCTGTGAAAAGTGCGTGTGACCCAAGTCTCGGGCGGGGCTGGGTCGCCACTGTGACCCTATGGTGCCCCCGCGGGCTCAAACGCCGTCTCCCTGCGAACTCCGCTTCACTCGACCGATCGTGACCTTCCCTGTGCAAAGCATCCCCGCGCTCGCCCGCTCCATCTTCGTCGTCGGTGCCCTGACACTTTCGGCAGGTGCTGGAGCGGCACAGCCCGAGCCGGCTCAGGCCGCAGAAGAGGTCGCCCCGGAGCCCTCGGCACAAGACGCCGAACTTCTGCGCCGCGCCGGCGAGATCCTGCAGCTGATCGACGGCACCCTCGACCCATCGAAGGACAGCGCGGAGCTGCTCCTCTTCGATCTCTCCGAGCCGTGGGTGGGCCCGCACATCGCAGCCGCTCTCGCCACGGCGAAGGTCCACGCCGAGCAGGACGTCGCCCCGCTTCCGGTGCTCGATGGGCTCGAGCCCGCCGCAGGTCATCACAGAAAACTACGTGGCGGTCCGCTTGCGGCTCAAGGCTTATGTCTTAGACACCCGCTACGAGAAACTGTTTGAGACGGACGTCAATCTGCGCGTTATGGACGCGTTCGCCAAGTACAACATCGTCCCCCCCGCGATCCTTGTCCGCGGCACCGCGGCACCTGGCAAGATCGGGGCGGCCGTGCATGCCGTTGCGCCGCCCCTGACGTCCTCCTGACGTGCCCTGCGAGATCGGAACTCGATGCAACCCTTGCTCCTTCTACTCCTGAACCCTGCGCCCGCAGTGGCCCCCGAACCCCCAGTCTCGGCGGTCGATGCCGCGGAGCAGGAGGAGCCCGACAAGCCGAAGGACAAGACTTGGACCGTCGGGGCGTTCGTGGATACCGCGTACCTCATCAACAGCAACGTGCCCGACAACCATCTCTACCGGGGCACGGTCACCACCCCACGGACCGGCGAGTTCACGGTGAACCTGGGGGCAGCCTATCTCACCCACGCGCCCGTCCCGCGCGAGCCGTGGCGATTCGAGCTGGGCTTGCAGTTTGGTGCGGCCGCCGATGCGCTCGTCGCGGGCGAGCCGGTCCCAGGAGGCGACGACGGACGACTCGCGGGCCCCGAGGTTTGGAAACATGTCGCGCTCGCCAACGCGGGGGGACGCATCGAAAAGACCGGCACCGAGATCGGGGCGGGATTGTTTGCCAGCCCGATCGGAATCGGAGGATTCTGGTCGCCGGCGAACTGGAACTACTCGCCCTCGTGGGAGTCGAACGCCGCCCCGTTCTACCTGGCCGGCGCCCGTGTCGTGCAGGACCTGCCGGCGGGCTTCGGAGCCCAAGCCTGGGT
>CAYGTG010000347.1:0-1134 GCA_964352485.1 uncultured Nannocystaceae bacterium
TTGCAAAGCACGCGATAGCCGGCGGCCACGCAGCCGTCTTTTGCATGCGTACCGCTTGCCGGGCGGGCGTTCAGCGGGCAACACTTCGCCGCGATGCAGCAAGCAGAAACGAGCCGGTTGCGCGTGGTCGCCGCGGCGGCAACAGATGCCCGTCGCGACGACGGTGCCGAAGAGTTGCCGAGTTCTGCCGGAGCCGACGGTGTTCCCTCTCCGGGCCGCTACATCAAGGAGCAGCGCAAGCGGCAGGGGATGAGCATCGACCAGCTCGCCGCCGCGACCAAGATCCCGCGCTCCAGTCTCGAACTTCTGGAGTCCGACCATCACGAGTCTCTGCCGGGCCCCGTGTTCGTCAAAGGCTTTCTTCGCTGCTGCGCGCGGGCCTTGAGCCTCGAGTCAGAGGTGGTGATGGAGCTTGTCTACGAGCGAGAGCGAGAGCTGCTGCTGGCGCGTCGCCGCGAACGGCCAGCTGCCCCTGCAACGTCGGCGGCACCACGGACGCCGGAGTCTGACGCGTCCGACGCTGGTGCTGTGTTGCCGGTTGCCACCGCCAAAGCCGGAGGCTTGGACCTCTTCGGAGGCCTGCGCCGTTTTGCGACCCGAGGCGGAGTGTCGATGATGCTCTGGGTCGCCGTCGCGCTGTTCGTCGCGATGGTGATGATGGCGGCGTTCAACATGCTCGGCGTCAGTGCCATCGGTCCGACCTGAGCGTCGCCCGTTGTGCCCCAATCTCTGGGCCGCCAGCGGGGTAGGCTGGCGGTGCCGGGGCGGATATCATCCGCGCGGTCGCCATGCCGTCGATGCGAACTCGCAAGATCCGAATTCTGCACGCGCTGCTGCGTGCAGGAGACAAGCGTCGGCTGCGTCGAGCATTGGAGCGCCTTGATGATGTCGAAATTGCGCAGCAGCTCGACAACCTAGAGACCGACGACCAGCTCACCGTGCTCCGGCTGGTGCCGGCGACTGATCGGGCCGAAATCATCGGTGCGATGCGCTACGAGAGCGCCGCTGGCCTCGTTGCAGCGCTCGCCCCCGAGGAGGCGGCCAGTGTCGTCGACGACCTCGACGCCGACGATGCGGTCGACATCCTCGGGTACCTGCCTCAAGGGGCGCTCAGCGCGATCCTCAAGCAGCTCG
>CAYGTG010000347.1:1144-7784 GCA_964352485.1 uncultured Nannocystaceae bacterium
GGAGACCGCCGGTGGCCTCATGTCGCCGCAGTTCTTCTCGTGCGTTCCTGAGGCCTCGGTTCGAGATGCGCTGGCGTTCATTCAGGCCTCCGAGGTGACCCCGGAGAACGCGTTCTACGTCTACGTCTGCGATGAGGAGGACCGCCTGGTAGGGGTGTGTTCGCTGCGAATGCTCGTCATTTCCCGGCCCGAGCAACCGCTGCGCGACATTATGCTCACCGAGGTCACCGCGGTCACGGCCGACACGGATCAGGAGGACGTCGCGGAGATGGTGAGTCGGTATGACCTCGTCGCCGTCCCCGTGGTGGACGAGCAGCGGCGTCTCATCGGTGTCATCGACGTGGACGATGTCGTCGACGTGATCCGGGAGGAGGCCACCGAAGACATCCTCAAGATGGCCGGTGCTGGCGAGGACCTCGCTGACGCTCGCTCGTTCACGGGCGCGTTGCGGGTTCGCTGGCGCTGGTTGATGGCAGCGGCGGTGGGCGGCACGCTCGCAGCGCTGAGCCTGAGCGGATTCGACGGCATCCTCTCGACCGCCCCTGAACTCGCCTTCTTCATGCCCGTGGTCGCCGCGATGGGCGGCAACATCGGAATTCAGTCCTCGACCATCGTCGTCCGAGGTCTGGCGGTGGGATACATCGAAGCGGACCGCGTGCGGCTGCTCGTCGTTCGGGAGGTGAGCCTGGGGGTGGTGATGGGGTTGTTGTTCGGCATCCTGATCGGCTTGGTGTCGATGGGCGTTGCGGAGCCGTCCACCGACCCGCTGCGGTTGGGCATCGTGGTGGCGCTCGGGACCGCGGGTTCGATGACGATCGCTGCTGCAGTCGGGACGAGCACGCCGCTGCTCTTGGATCGACTCGACATCGATCCGGCGGTGGCGACGGGTCCGTTTGTCACGACATCGGTCGATATCGCCGGCCTGCTGTTCTACTTCTGGCTCGCCTCACGTCTCTTGGGGCTCGCGTGAGCCAATTTAAAACGCCCGCGGTGGTGTTGGGCACCTCCGCGCTGGGGGAAGCCGACCTGATGGTGGTGTTGTTGACCGCCGACCTGGGCAAGATTCGGACGGCCGCCAAGAATGCTCGGAACTCGAAGCGGCGCTTCGCGGGCGGCTTGCCTGCGGGCGCGCTCGGACAGGCGAGCGTCTCGCGCCGCCGCGAGGGCGCAATGTGGCGGCTTGATGGGTTCGCCTCGGTCGCCGAGGTCAGCGGTTTGGGCCGGGATCTCACCCGCTTTGCGTACGTCAACTACCTGTGTGAACTCACCGACGTCCTCGTCGTCGAGCCGGAGCCCGACCCCCGGAGTTTCGCGGCCCTCGCCGAGGCCGTCGAGGAGACGCTGCGCAACGCGCCGCGAGCGGCCGTGATGCGGCGCTATGAGCTCCGGCTGTTGGATAGCCTGGGCCTGCTGCCGGCGCTCGGGGCTTGCTGCGTGTGTGGAGCTGCGACGGGCACCGGATCCGAACTCGCGTTCACCGCGGGTCGCGGTGGAGCTCTGTGCGTCGTGCACGGAGTTGGGGCGCCACGCGTCCCGGCCGAGACCTTGGCGCTCGCGGTCGCGCTGCACCGGGACGAGGAGCCCCAGGCGGCGTGGCAGGCGGCCACCGACGCAGCGCCAGAGGCCCGCAGGGCGCTTCGTGATTTGGTGCAGTCGGTCCTTCGACCGCACCTGCGTCGCCCCCTGCGCTCGCTGGAATTTCTGGCCGCCTTGAGCCCTCGCAGGCCCATCGATCGCTCGGTGGACGACGCCCCGTGATCGGGGTCTCGACGCGCTCGCAATGGGTCCCAAACCCGGCTTTGCGGGTTGGATCGTTGTGGTAGGTTTCCCGGCCGTGTCGCACCGCAACACCTCTGGGCGCAGCCGCCCGCTGCCGCGTTGGCTCGCCGCAGCTCTACTCGCCGGCACGATCATCGGGTGCACCGATCGGAACACCGGGATCGACGCCCCGGTGGACAACCTCTTCTTCCCCGAAGGCCTCGCCCTCGACCCCCGCACGCCGCCAGACCGACCTTCGAAGTACCTCTTCGTCTCCAACGGCAACAACGACCTGAACTTCAACGGTGGATCGGTCAGCGTGATCGATCTCGACGCGTTCTTTGCGGCTTGGTCCGAAGCTGGAGACGACGACGCACAAGGCGACCCCACGTTTTCGTACAAACCCTACGCGTTCTGCGAAGGCCCCGGCCGGCGCTGCGTTCTCGACGTCGGCTCGCCGACGACCGAGGACTTCCCGTGTCGACGTCTGGGCTTGCTGCCTCAGGTGGTCGAGTGCGATGAGGAGCCGTTTGTGGTCGATGGCGTCCGCTTGGGCGACTTCTCGACCCACATCGCAACCTCCGTGGAGCCCGACGGGACGCCTCGGTTGTGGGTCCCGGTGCGGGGCGATCCGAGCATCACGTACATCAACGTCGAGCGGCCCTTCACCGAGGCGCCCGACCTCAACTGCGGTCAGGCACGCGGCGATGGCGAAGCGCTCGACACGTCGCGGTGCGGGGATGACTTCCGCCTGCGAAACCTTCGCAACGACAGCAGCCTCCAGGAGCTTCCGCGCGAGCCGTTCAACATTCACGTGAGCGAAGGCGAGGACTATCGGTACGCCTTCGTCGCCCACAGCGGTGGTCCTTCGGTCTCCGTCATCGACCTCGATGGGCTCCGCGGCGGTGATGACCGCCCGGCGATCGTCGACATCACCAACGTCTACAACCCCACCGTGGGGACCGTCTTCAGTGGCGGCTTCGGGCTTGCAACGCGACCCTGTGGCGCATGCGGAGATCCTCAGGACGAAGACCCCGGCTTCAACACGCCTGCGGTCACGCAAGGATGCACCCGGCCGCTCATCTACAGCTCGCTACGCTTCCAGCTGCTTGCCACCAGCTTCACGGCGTCGGGCATCGAAGAAGACGACCTGCCCATGGGGGCCACCGAGCGCGACGGCTGCGAAGACGACCAAGGCAACTATCTGGGCCCCTACTGCGCCAGCCCCGAAGAGGTCGGCAACGAGTGCGCGCTGGTCTGCGAGCCGCAGATCCGCAACGTCGTCCGCTTTCCGGTTGGCGGCGTGGACCCGCTCTCCACGACGAACGCCGAGGCCCTGGGCGACGTGCAGTTTGGGGACGCCTGCGGCGACGAACTCTTCGTGCTGCAGACCAACCCCGGCGCGCTGCTGCGGCTCGACACTTCGATTGAAGATGGGGAACCCGTCGACATCCCCGCCGGTCGCCCCATCGAGGTCTGCGACCAACCCTCTCGGTTCCAGGTCTGGGAAGAAGAGGGGCTCGCCTTCGTAGCGTGTTTCCAGTCGGCCTACGTCTTCGTCGTCGACCTCCGGGCCGAACAGGTCGTCGACACCATCATCACGGGCACAGGGCCGCACGACCTCGTCCTCGACGAGGTCCGCAGCATGCTCTACGTCGCCAACCTCCTCGAGGGGTCGGTCAGCGTGATCGACGTTGCTCTGAGCCGTGAGACGCGGTTCAACGAAGTCGCTCGCATTGGCCTGCAGGAGCCGTTCAGCCGATGAATCCCACTCGCACCCGCGCTGTCTCGTCTGCCTCCGATTCGATCGATTCCATCGATTCCATCGTTTCGATGGTTCGTTGGGCCGGTCGGTTGGCGTTCCTCGTGCCCGTCTTGCTGGCCGCCGCTTGCCAACAGCAGACGACCGTCCAAGTGCCGAACCGGGTCCTCGATCGTCCGCTGGACGTCACGCTCACGTGCGTCCGTCTCGAAGACGACGGGACGCTCTCGCCCCTGGGCGTCGGCGATTGCGGCCAAGAGACCCGTCCCAACTGCACGACGGACGGTCCTCAACTCATCGGGTACATCGCCAACAGCGAGCGCAACGAGGTCGCGGTCTTTCGCCGCTGCGACGCCACGGCGGCTGTGGTCGACGTGGACGATGACGCGCCGGGTTATCAGCTCGTACCCGTGGGGCAGCTGCCCTCCGAGATCGAATCCACGACGCTGGGCTGCCGGGTCATCACGGCCAACGCCGGAAGCTGCGACTTGACCCTGCTCGACGGCCTGGGCTTGGCCGCGATCGCGCTGAGGGCCGAAGCCGCCGAGCAAGTCGCACCGAGCTCGCTGGTCTCCCGGCTCGTCCCGCTGCGGTCCGACGGCCTCCCTCTGGGCGCGCGGCCCGGAGCGCTGGTGACCGCCCCACGCGAGCTGAGCACGGCGATCTCCAGCGCGCCTGACCCCGTCGGTGGGGACGGCGGCTTCGACGACGGCCTGTGCCAAGATGACGCCCAAGGCAGCGCGTGGGTCACGTTCCCGACCTGCCAGCTGCTCGCCGAGGTCGAGCTGAGCACCGGGCGGCTGCTTCAGAGCCGCCAGTTCGTTGCACAGCCCGACGGCTCCGTCGACGTCGTGGACGGCGGTACGGCGCCCGACTGCCCCGTCGATTGCCCGATCCAGTTCCCCGACGGCGCCCCGCAGACCTGCTCGGGTGCGGACGACGACCCCGACGATTGTCGCCCGACCTCCGGACTGGAGGGCTTCTTCCCCAACGCCATCGAACTCGTTCGGCCAGAGCAGTACGACCCGGAGACCGATCTGGGCGCCGATGCAAACCTGGACTACGCGTCGCTGTTCATCGGTGGTTCGGGAAGCGACATGCTCGTGGAGCTTCCGTTCGTCGCCCAAGGCGGTACAGCGGGCGGCACGTGGGGAGACGAGGCGCTCACGCTGCCTTTGGAGGACCCCCAGGGCATCGTCAAGGTGCGCGCCGCTCCTCCTGCGCCGATGGCCGATGGCGACCACCAGTTCCTCTATGTCATCGGTGGTGACGGGGCGACCCACGTTGTCGACCGAGCCTTCGAAGAGGACGCTCTTGGCGTGGAGTGCGATACGCAGGTCGATCCGACGACCACATCTCCGCCATTCCCCTCCTGCAACCCGATCGCTCCCAGCGCGGGGGGGCAGGGGCTTGCCCCGGACCGTCGCCCCTTCGCGGCCGGGCCCGGCATTCGGGTCAGTGGAGGGGCGGGATTTACCGATTGGGCGTTCTTCCGGGTCGCAGAGGAATCGAACACCCCGGGCACCCCGTTTGGGACTCCCGGCATCGTCGGTGTCGGCACCACCAGCTTTGGCCGCATCGTGTTGTCGGTCTTCAACCAGCTTCAGGACCCGATCGACAACACGAACATCAACACCGCGGTGATGGACCTCTCCATTCCGCCGCACAGCCTGTGGCCTTCCGAGGATCCGACCACGATCGGCGTGGGCAGCACGACGCTGCCTGCGGTCGAGGACGAAGAGCCCGAGCGAGCGCTGGTGGGCGATGTCAACTCGACCCAGGCCTTGAGCCCGACGCTTCGCCGCATCGACTTGGCGTACTCGCTCCCACCGGGGGACGGTTCGGTTTCCGAAGCGCGTATCGCTCGCTCCGAGAGCCTCGGCAACCCGAGCAACGCCGATGGTCTCGGGTTGTTCGAGGGGGACGCGGTCTACGCGAACGAGGCCGTCCGCGCCGTGGTTCGCGACTACCAGCAGTGGGCGCCGGTGCGTTGGTCGCTCACCTGGGAGGGCACGATCCCCGGCACCCGGAGCTCGACCGGCCGATTCGAGTGCGACACCCCCGGCTGGGAAAACGGCACCTGCATCCTGGCGGATGGAAGCACGAGCGAGGGCGCGCGCCTCGTCGACGAGTCCGCGTCGTTCTGCGACAACGGCGTCCTGGCGGGCGACAAGTTGGTGATCCTGGGGTGCAGTCAGGATGAAGACTGCGGGCTGGGCCAGCGCTGCCTGCGGGAGCCAACAGCCCCCAGCACCGCATCGGGCATCTGTGTCTCCGAGCAGGCCTACGACGAGGAGTTCGAGGTGCTGCGCCAGGTCTGCGCGCCGTTCATCAACGATGCCTGCGGCACGCCTCGGCGTGAATACCTGGTCACCCGCGCCTTCCAAGACGAACTCCACATTCAGGCCCTTGATCGTCCCCTGGAGTCGCATCTGCGGGCCGTCGATCCCGACACCGGCATGGCCCCGGCGGAGGATGTCGAACTCGAGGTCGTCGGCCTCCAGGAGGTTGTCGACCGCTACACCTGCGAGCTTCCCAACGCCGCCCCCGTCGAGCAGCCCGCCGATGGCCAAGGCTGCACCAGCGATACCGAGTGCTCGGGCCTCAACAACGATGGGGAGTTCCTCTGCGCCGCGGACGGATTTTGTCGCGGCCCGTGTCCACTCGGCGACCCGGAGTGCTTCGAGTGCGATGTCGACACGGATTGCGAGCACTACGGGGATGGTGCTTTGTGCGTCAATCAGCAGTGCCAGCGCCCCTGCGAGCCTGGCCAACGCGACTGCGTCCAGGCCCTGCTCCCGGGCCCGCGCTGCTTCGCGGAGCTGGTCGACTACGTCGTCCGCACCCGCGACAGCTTCACGGTCATTGGCGATCCCGCTCCGGGCTTCATCTCCACCCGGGTCGTCATCGACCCGGTGACCGGGGAGTGTCGCGAGAACGAGGCCGCGAGCGCGTTGCTCACCTCCAGACTCCGGCTGGGCTCCGATCAAGCGTCCGTCTTCAACGACCCCATCGTCGGTATTCCGGACTGCCCCAACCCCGATGAAGCCTCGCCGCAGGACCCGAACCCCTGCCGAATCGTGGCCCGGCGTTCGGAAGGGGAGACGACCCTGTTTCACC
>CAYGTG010000348.1:0-7285 GCA_964352485.1 uncultured Nannocystaceae bacterium
GCTAGGGGAAGAACGGCTACGACTTGTGGATCATGGTCTTGGATCCTGAGCAGTGGCTGCCCGTCCTCCCGACGATCACCGACCTTCGACCGGTTCAGGACCCCAAGCCCCAGATCGCGGGCCAGAACGGCCGTCCCCTCTCGCTGCAGTCGCATCGCTACCGCGCCATCGACACGTTCTACCCTCGCCTCTTCTTCCCGACAGCGTTCGACTTTCAGTCGAGCGAGTTTGGGACGGGGCTCGGCTTCGAGACCGGCATCACCGACGTTCAGAGCTACCACTCGGTTCTGATGTTCTTCAACTACAACGCCGATCAGCGAATCGCTTCGGGCGCAGCGTCCTATCGCTTCGATCGTCTTTGGCCTGCATTCACCTTCAGCGCAAGTCGGGGGTTGGTGAACCGGTCGTCGGGCTTCACCCGGTTCGACTACGATCGACCGCTGGGCTCGGAGAACGACTCCTACGTGCTCGGGAGCTACCGTGAGCGCGTGAGCACGCTGTCCATGGGGACCAGCTTGCCGATCGTTCGCCACGCGCAGCATTCCGCGTCCTTTGGTGCGGAGTACGTGTGGCGTCGCTGGCAAAACCTCGATGAGGACAGCGCGCTGATCGATCCCAACGCACCCATCACCAGGTTTCCCGAGGTGGGCGATGCGGGCGAGATCGCGGTGTCAACGTCGTACACCAACGAGGCCGATGGGGGAGGGCGCTTCAGCTACGGGGTCGAACAGGGCCGGTCGGTCTCGGTGCGTGTCGGCGTGGTCGATCGTCGTCTCGGCGGAGACTTCGGCGACATCAACACGAGTGTCTCGTACAACGAGACGATACCGATGCCATGGCGTGGGCATCAGTCGCTGGCCCTTCGGTGGCGAGGCGGCGCGTCGGCCGGAGGGTTCCGCGGCCGTGGGGCGTTCTGCGTCGGTGACTACATTTCCGGTGGCGACGCGATTCGAGCCCTCCTGGGGCGGACCGGGTTCGGGACCTCGGGCTGCTCTTTGCTGCGGGGCTACGGGGTCGGGACCGCGCAGGGGCGGTACTTCGCCCGCGCGACCGCCGAGTATCGGATCCCCCTGGCCGACGTGGACCGCGGCGTTGGGACCCTTCCTGTGTTCATGTCCCGGGTGGGGTTGATTCCGTTCGTCGACGTCGGCAACGCGTGGACCGACCCGACGGACGTCCGAGACGTGCTGGCCGGAAGTGGCGCGGCGCTCGTGTTCTCGTTCCGCATGGGATACGCCGAGGGCATCAACGTGTTCCTCAAGTACGCGCACGGCTTCATGCGCTCGATGGGCGGCACCGACACCTTCCGTTTGGTCGTCTCGACGAGTTTCTGAGCCCAGCGTAGGCTGTGCACGGTGGCGGACGCTTCGACCAGCACGTCCAGAGGAGCTCGCGCAACGCAGCGGTGGGCCGACTTCGTGGCCTGGTTGTTCTCACCCGAGTCCTCGGCCGCTCTGGCGATCTTCCGCGTGCTTTGGGGCGGGCTGATGGCCTGGGAGTCGTGGCGCTACTACGTCCACGGCTGGACCTACAGCTACTACGTCAAGCCGACGTTTCTGTTCAAGTACCCGGGCTTCGAGTGGGTCAAAGCGCTACCGGGTCCGGGCATTGGGGTCGTTTCGATCGCGCTCGTCGTGGCGGGTGTCCTCATCTCGATCGGGCTGCTCTATCGGCTGGCTTCGGCGGTGTTCTTCGTCGCGCACACCTACGTGTTCCTCCTGGGGGCCGCGAACTATCTCAACCACGCCTACCTGATCACCTTGTTGGCAGGGTTGATGATCCTCGTCCCGGCCCACCGCACGCTGTCGATCGATGCGTGGATCCGGCCGAAACTCGCCTCCAGTGTTGTCCCTGGGTGGCCACGCGCACTCATCCTGATCCAGCTGGGGATCGTCTACATCTATGGCGCCATTGCCAAGTTCAACACCGATTGGATGGTCTATCACCAGCCGATCCGGCGTTGGATGAAAGGCTCGGCGAACCGGGTTGCCAAGACGCCCTGGATCCGGTCGGTCGAATCCCTGCAGCACTGGGCCTTTCCAGACGCGGTTCCGCTGACCGGGCGCTTGCACGACTTCATCGCCTCCGAGGGCTTCACGGTCTTCATCGCGTACGGCGGGGTGTTGTTCGATCTGCTCATTGCGCCCGCGTTGGCATGGAAGAAGACCCGCCCAGTCGCGGTGCTCGCCGCGGTTGGGTTTCACGTGTCGAACATGCATCTGTTTTCGATCGGGGTGTTTCCCTGGCTGATGATCGCGGCGACCACGTTGTTTCTCAGCCCGGATTGGGCGCTGAGGATCCCCAAGCTCGGCCCTGCGCTGAAACGTCTGATCCTGTGGATGTCCTCGAGAGGCGCGGGGGTTCGAGCGGTGCCCAGGCGCGCACAGCTGTGGGCCTCGCTCTGGGTCGCGTACCTCACGGTTCAGCTGCTCGTTCCACTTCGGCACCACCTGTATCCGGGCGATGTTGCGTGGACCGAGGAAGGGCACGTCTGCTCGTGGCGGATGAAGCTGCGATCCAAGCGAGGCTCGGTGCAGTTTCGCGTGGTGGATGTGGTCACCCAGGAGGCGTGGACCGTGCATCCCCGCACCGAGCTCACGAAGCGACAGGCCCGAAAACTCCCGGGCAAGCCAGAGCTCATTCGGCAGTACGCCAATCACCTCGTCGAGCGCTACCGACGGGACGAGAACAAGACTGTTAACGTATACGTGGACGCGATGACTTCGCTGAACTATCGAGAGCCGCAGCGGTTCATCGACCCGCAGTTCGAACTCGGCCACGAACCAGCGTCGTTGGCTCCGTATCCATGGGTGCTGCCCATGACGTGGTCGGAACCTCCGCACCCCGGAGCGGCGAGACCATGAGTGGAACGCTCAGAGTCGCGCTGGTCCACCATCCGGTGCTCAACCGCCACGGCGAGGAAATCGCTTCGGTCGTGGATGAGTTCGACGTCTTCGACGGGGGTCGGCTCGCGCTGACCTACGGCATTGTGACCCTGTATGTGGTCAACCCGGTTCCCGCCCAGCGGGACAAGGCGCAGCGGATCATTGCCCACGGCCAAAGTGATACTCGCGATCCGGCGCGGGGCCGAATGGACGCACTACAGTGGTGCGCGAGCCTGGAGGACGCCATCGAAGACGCATCTCGGCCCGACGTCCCCTGGCTCGTCGCGACGAGCGCGGTCGCCCGAGAGCCGTCGACGTCTGTTCAAGAGGTTCGCGAGGCGGTTGGGGCCGGGCGTGACGTGCTCTTGGTGATCGGCAAGGCGTGGGGGTTGGCGCCGGCGGTGCTGCAGCGATGCGATCGGCAGCTGGAGCCCATCGAGGCGGGCACCGGCTTCAACCACCTCTCGGTCCGCAGCGCGATGGCGATTCTCATCGATCGCCTGTGCGCTCCTGCGTGAGTGCGGACCACCGAAGCTTCACGAGAGGCCGTCGAGGGCCTCCCACAGGGCGGCTGCGTGCACGGTGGGTTCGTACGCGCTGAGCTCGCGACGGAACGCATAGCTGCGCCGCAGGTCCTCGAATGCGGCGGGGCGCTCGTGCTCGGGGCGCTCGAGCAACCCCCGCGTGGCGCGGTCGGTGGAGCGCAGCGAGTGTACGCTCCGCAGGACCATGGCAGCGTCGGAGTTCGCGGCCAACGGCGGCGCCTGAGCCAGCACGCGGCTCGCCTTGAATGAAGGCTCCATGCCGAAGCTCCTGCAAAAAGCGGCGTGAAGCGTCGCCGTCGCGCGGGCTTTCCCTTCGGCGGTATAGCCCGCGATGTGCGGCGTCGCGATGCGGACGCGCGGGTGCGAGAGCAGCGGCCAGCGAAGGTCCGGCTCCCCCTCCCAGACATCGAGCACCGCGTCCCCGTGACCTGCGTCGAGCCACCCATGCACAGCCGCATTGTCGAGAACGTCGCCGCGGCTCGTGTTGATCACCAGCGCCCCTTGCGGGAGTCGGCGCAGACCTTCGGCATCCAGCAGGTGCCTCGTCGGGTGCGGCCCGTGCCGAACCCGGGGCACATGAAACGAGACCGTGTTGCAGCGCTCGAGCAGCGTGCTCAGCGAGAGGAACGCTTCTGCGGTGTCTCCACCCTCGGCCCGGGGCGGGTCACAGACCCACACCTCGAACCCGAGCCGACGCAGCGCCGTGACGAGCCGCCGTCCGATCTGCCCGAAACCGACCACGCCGACCGGCCCGCGCAGCCCCGCGTGACCCAGCGTCGCGGCAAGAACGTACTCGAGCACCGCGCGAGCATTGCAGCCCGGCGCGTGCGCGAAGGTGATGCCGGCAGCGGCGAGGGCGGGCAGGTCGACGTGGTCGGTACCGGCGGTTGCACTGCCGACGAACCGGACGTCACTCCCCTGCAGCAAGGCCGCATCCACGCGGGTCACACTGCGCACCAGCAGGGCGTCCGCGTGAAGCAGGTGCTTCGGGCCGATCTCTGCTCCGCGGACCCGGGTCAGCGCTGGAAACGCCTCGCGAAGGTGGGGAATCGCGTCATCGGCGACGACCCTTGGGATCACGAGGGACCGATGGCGCGGACCTCGACCGAGAGGATGTCCTGGTGTGCGCGGAGCTTGGTCAACAGCCCGTCGGTGGGCTCTCGCTGAACGACGATGGCGGCGCTGGCGGCTTCATTGCCGCGGAAGATGACGTTTTTCATCTCCTGGACGTTGGTGTCCTCCTCGCGCAGCGACTGCAGCACGTGCGCGAGCACGCCGATGCGGTCTCGGTGACGCACCACGATGCTCCATCCGGAATCGCGCTTGGGGAGGATGTTGACCACGTTGGCGACCTCTCCGTTTTCCATGTAGCCGCTGATGATCCGCACCACCTCGGCCGCAGTCGCGAGCTGGGCTTGCTCGGTTGAAGCGCCGATGTGCGGGGTGCCGTAGATCCCCTCCACGTTCTGCAGTGGGGTTTCGAAGGGCGCATCGCCCTGCGAAGGCTCGTCTTCAAACACGTCGAGTCCGGCCCGCACCTTCCCGCTGCTGACCGCCTCTCGCAGCGCCGCGTCGTCGACGACCCCGCCGCGTGAGGTGTGCAGGAGCATGGCCCCCTCCTTCATACGGGCGAGTTGCGGGGCTCCGATGAGGTGCTTGGTCGCGGGACTGTAGGGCACATGCACGCTGATCGCGTCACACGCGTCGAGCAAGTCGTCGAGCTGCGCGTACGCCTTGACTCCGAAGGCGCTTGCACGGCTCTCGGTGAGGCTTCGGCTGTAGGCGCCGACTTCCATGCCGAACGCTTGGGCTCGGGTGGCGACGGCCTGGGCGATGGCACCGAAACCGATGAGTCCCAGGCGCCGGCCCAGCAGTCCGGCGGCCTTGCCGTAGTGCTTCTTCCGCCACTTGCCGGCCCGAAGATCCGCGACCGCATCGGGGATTCGCCGGTCCATCGCGAGCAGCAGACCCATCGTCAGTTCGGCCACCGCGATCGCGTTGCGGCCGGGGCAGTTGGCGACAAACACACCGTTGCGGCTGGCGGCGGCGAGATCGATGGTGTTGACCCCGGCCCCCGCGCGAACGACGAGGCCAAGACCGGCCGCGGCATCAAACGCGGCCGCGGTGACCTCGGTCGAGCGGACGACCAGCGCCCCGGCCTGGGTCTCTCGCAGCGCCGCCGGGAGGGTCTCGGCGTTGAGATCAGGGCGGGAATCGACCGTCAGCCCCAGATCTCGGAGGTCTGCCAGGCCCTCAGCGGGCAACTTGTCAGCGATCAGCACCAGCATCGCCCTTCGTTTATCACAGGGGTGGCGCACCTCCCCGGGCCGCGATATCCCATCGATGCGTGAGCTTGCGACGACGAGCAGTGGCCTGGTGCGTGGCCGCGATGGTGTTGCTGGGGTGTGAGCCCGAGCCGGTGGCCGAGCCCGAGGACCCCGCCGTCGCCGCGAGTTCAACCGGCGCGCCGCAAGAGGCCGTACCGTCGCCCGCGGTCGAGCCGGCGGCAGCCCAGCTCGAAGCTCCCAAGCCGGTCGTGATTCCCAAGCCCGCTGAGGCAGGAGCATGTCCCGAACAGGACGACCCGGCGGTCGGCATCCTGCTCAACCCGCGGCAGCCGGTGCGCGGTGAGCCCGTGACCGTGCTCGCTGCCACGCTCGAGACCGAGACCCCGCTCGCGCTGCGGCTCGAGGGAAAAGGGGATCCACCGACGATCGAGTTGACCCACCGACCCGGCGTCCCCTCGGCGGTGATCGGTCGATTCACCGCGACGCAGGAGGTTCGTGTCGTTGTCGGGCAAGCCGGGACGGGCCTGGCCTGCCTCACCGTTCGGCCCAAGGATGCGTCGTCCTCTCGCCCTCGACGAACGAGCGCGGATGGGGTCTGGCCCGTGACCCGCGGGTGGGATGCTGGGGAGGAAGCGCTGTTCTCGAGCAGGGTCCGGGAGCTGTTCACCGCGCCGCGCGGGAAGGAACTCGCGTGGGAGCGCTTTGACCTGGTGAGCGCCGACGCGTCGCGCAACCTCTTACATGACCACAACAACTGGTCTGAGGATGCGCCTCAAGACTCAGGCGGGCTTCGGCTCAAGCCCGACTGCGCCGACCTGCCTTATTTCCTGCGCGCCTACTATTCTTGGAAACGTCAGCTCCCGTTCGCGTTTCGTCGCTGCTCGCGCGGCCGCGGCAAGGCCCCGGAGTGCGGGATGCTTCGCGGCAACCTCGGCCCTCCACAGAGCCCCCCCGACGCGCGCAAGCCCGGGGAGCTGGGCGCCGTGCAGAAGTTCTTCCGGCGTACGCTCGCCTGGGGCGTACATTCGGGCAACGGTCGGACGGCGCTGGATGCCGACGACACCGACCTGTATCCCGTTGCGCTGCGCCGTGACGCGCTGAGGCCGGGCACCACCTACGCGGACCCCTACGGGCACCTGTTCGTGCTGGTCGAGTGGGTCCCGCCGCTACCCGGCGAGCCCGGGATCCTCTACGCCGTCGACGGTCAGCCCGATGGAAGCATCACCCGCAAGCGTTTCTGGGAGGGCAACTTTCTGTGGAACCCCGACCCCAGCCTCGGCGGAAGCGGGTTCAAGGCGTTTCGCCCCCACCTTACCGAGGCTGCGCAGGACGGTCGGGTCGTCGTTGTGCCCACCAATGCCCAGCTCGCCTCGATGCCCGGCTACGACGACTTCAGCCTCGAGCAGGGCTCGCTCGACCCTGAGGCATTTTACGACCAAATGGACGGTCTCATCACGCCCGGCCAGCGCGATGCGGTTGCCGATCAGCGCGCGGCCATGGCGGCGTTGCTCGAGGCGGCCAAGGTTCGGGTGACCTCTGTGAAGAACGGCGACGCTCACGTGGCCAA
>CAYGTG010000348.1:7295-7777 GCA_964352485.1 uncultured Nannocystaceae bacterium
TTGGGGTCGGCCAGCAGCGCCTCGCGAGCGGTCTTCAACTCCGCCCGCAACGCCTCCATGCTCTGGCCCCCGCGAACGTAAACGTCGGCGTTGCGCGTGACCTTCGGCTGCTGATCGCGATCGACCTGGTTGTCGGCTTCGAAGACAAGGTCGCTCGCAACGCTGACGTCTATGTTCGTGGGGGTCAGTCGCTCGAGGCCTTGCGGGCTGAGCTGAAAACCGCCCGCGACGCGCTGCTCGCGGATTCCAAGGCGAGCTTCTCGTATGTGCGAAGCGATGGCTCACCATGGACGCTGACCGTGGCCGACCTGATCGCGAGGGCCGAAGCCTTCGAGATCGGTTACAACCCGAATGACTGTCCCGAGATTCGATGGGGCGCACCCCAGGAGAGCGAAGAGCGCAAGTCGTGCCGCCGTCGGGCCCCCGAGGAGCAGCGCCGCAAGATGGAGGCCTATCGGCCTTGGTTCGCCAAGCGGCAGCGC
>CAYGTG010000349.1:0-2873 GCA_964352485.1 uncultured Nannocystaceae bacterium
TTTGCAGCAGGCCGTCGGGATGAGCGTCGCCGTTTCTGTCGTTGCGCGTGTCACCACCGGGAGCCGCCACGTCGATGTCCTTGCCCCAGTTGGAGTAGAACGTCAGACCCCGATCGTAGTTCGTCGCCGAGACCGCGATCGAGTGCTTGTTGGCGGCCGGGTAGCCCACCCGGCTGCGCGACTCGTTGCCCGCCGCGCACACCGTGGTCACGCCCTTGCTGTGCGCGTACTCGATGGCCTTGGCCAGCACCCGCGAGGGCAGCGGACCGCCCAGGCTCATGTTGATCACCTGCGCGCCATTGTCGGCGGCATAGCGGATGGCATTGCCGATGCCCGGCACGCTGCCGCGCCCGTCGCCCGAGAGCACCTTGAGCGGCATGATCGTGGATTCGTAGGCCACGCCCGCCACGCCGATGCCGTTGTTGGTGCTCTGCGCGATCGTGCCTGCCACGTGGCTGCCGTGCGCGTGGTCGTCCAGACCATCAGGCAAGCCGCCGCTGATGAAGCTCTCGCCCTTGGTGAACTTGGTCTGCGCCAGGTCGGGGAGCTGCTTGACCCCGGAGGCGTCTTTCCAAGCGACCCCGGTATCGATGACCGCCACCACCACACCGTCGCCGCGCTGGCTGGTCCAGGCCTCGGGCGCACGGATCTGCTCCATGTGCCACTGCAGCTTGAACATCGGATCGTTGACCTCGACGCGCTCACCCGGACCCTTCTGCTCTTCCCAGAGGGGGGGCTCGTAGTCGACCACCGCCGCTGCAGTCTTCGGCAGCGCGTAGAGGATCTCCGGCTCGGCCAGCTCGAGCAGGTCGTTGGCCAGCAGGTCGTCGTCGATCCGATCCCACGTGGAGGCCGATGCGGACAGCCGATACAGGTGCTCGGACTCGCTGTAGAAGCCCGCGGGCTCCACGTCGACACCTGGCATCGCGTCGAGCTGGGCCACGAGCGCAGCGATCTCTTCCTCGGACCCGCCTTCGCCATCCTCGGGCTCGACGAAGTCGAGGAGCATCTTGCCGGTGGTCCAATCCGAGGCGGCAATGCCCAGCTCGGCGGCCGTCTCAGCAACGAATTCAGGGGTGATGTCGGCGGCCGCAAGACCTTCGTCGGCAGGTGCGTGCGTCGCGGCCACTGCGGTGGCTGTGACGATGACGGCTGCTGCGGCGAGGGCCTGGCGCCGCTTCGCCAGCGACTGGAGCTTCTCGAACATGCGCATGTCTTCCTTCGAACCGGGAGAACGTCCCGGAGTTCCAATCATAGCGGCTGGGCGCGCGACCGCACACTGAACGCCCTCTGCGTGACCCCTTCGCCCCGCATTGGGGCACCGCCGCCAGGCCACAGAGCCGAGAACGGCATGTACCGAGGTGTGCGCCCGGGCGGCTCGAGACTGCTAAACTCCGGGCTCGTTCGCACCCATGAGTCGGACAGCCCAAGACAACCGAATCATCATCGCCACGTACCTCGCCGCCGTGGGTCTAGGCGTTGTCGTCGCCGCTGCGGTGTGGAGCGTGACGCCGCGATGGGCGGCCGTGCTGATCGCGGACGTCTGCGCCACCGCGCTGGTCTTTGCGGTGAGCCGCTTGCTCGACAACACCAGCGTCTACGACGCCTACTGGAGCGTTGCCCCGCCCGTCATCGCAGGCGGACTCCTGCTGAGTTGCGAGCTCGGGTCTCCGGTCCGCGCCGTACTGGTCCTGCTTCTGCTCACCGCGTGGGCCGTTCGCCTCACCTACAACTGGTGGCGCGGCTGGTCCGGAATCCGGCATGAAGACTGGCGCTACGTCGGCCTCCGCACCACAACCGGGCGAGCCTACTGGCTCGTGAGCTTCTTTGGCCTGCACATGTTTCCGACGATGCTCGTCTACGCTGGCTGCCTCGCCCTGCTGCCGGTGATGGAGCCGACGGCGCGTCCGTTGGGGTGGCTCGATCTCGTGGGGGCGATCGTCATGGCGGCGGCCATCTGGATCGAAGCGACCGCCGACCGCCAGCTCCACGACTTCGTCGCCTCCAGGCCCAGCCGCGAGCAGGTCTTGACCACGGGCTTGTGGGGACGCTGCCGCCACCCCAACTATCTCGGCGAGATCTCGCTGTGGTGGGGCTTGGCCGCCTTCGGCCTGGCCGCGGATCCCTCCGCATGGTGGGTGCTCGTGGGGCCCATCGCCATGACCGGGCTGTTCGTCTTCATCAGCATTCCGATGATCGAGAAGCGAATGCTCCGAAAGCGACCCGCCTACGCAGACGTCGTCCGGCGCTACCCCTGCCTGCTCCCGCTTGGACCGCGCTGAGCATTGGTCTGTCTGCGCGAGAGCACCTGACTACTCCTCGAAGCACAGGATCCGGCGCATGCCGGCGCAGCTCGTCACCCCAGCGTTGAACCAGTCGGAGGTGTACTCGGTGTCATAGATCCGGCCCGATCCCGCACCCGTCCAGTCGGTGCACGTGCTCGAGCCCGCCGTGGTCGGGAGCGTCGATCCGACCCAATAACTATCCGTCACCGGCTCCCCCGTCGCAGTGAAATTCGGTGGCGCGTCCAAGTGCGACACGACCGTCAGGGCCGCAGCCGTGTTCGCCAACGGAACACCCAGCATATTCACCCACGGCGGTCCTGATGTGTCGAAACGCGAGAGCGCGCTTTGGGAGGATGTCGCAACGAGCGCAAGAAAGCTGCCCGGAACCCCCGCGGCTGCCGCCTCCATCGAACAAGCCTCGTCGAAGGCAGCGAGGCCGACCGAGCCATCGAACAAGCTCGCCGCGATGGGGACTCCCTTGGAGGAGCGGTCCGCACCGTCGTTCGCCACATGCCCGTCGGTCTTGGCGAGCCGGTGTTTGACCGGCTTGATGCGGAGATCGCTCATGCTCTGATGAGTATCAATGCT
>CAYGTG010000349.1:2883-7769 GCA_964352485.1 uncultured Nannocystaceae bacterium
GAGCAGGCTCGTGCGCAACCGGAACCGAGCGGTCCACGCCAAAACAGTAGACGCCAAGCGACTGGTTCGCGCTGCAACTCCCGGTGCCGTCGGAGGTCCAAGCCGCGAACGTCGCACCGGGTTCGCCCTGGGTGGCCGTGAGGTCCGCGACCCCCGTCCAGTCTTCACAGGTCGAGCCGCCGAGCCCGGTGCTAAACGTCCCCGTCAACGCGCGCCGGTTTCGGACCTCGGCACCGAGTTCGTCGAGAACCGGGGGGTAGAAGACTCGCCCCTCCACGATGTCCGATGGCCGGTCCGCGAACACCCGACCATCGGGGCGCACCCAGCCTCGTGCACCGCGAAGGCGATCGATCGCACCGACTTCACTCGTCGAAAGCCACGCGACGAACTCCCCAGGGAGGCCCGCCTCGAGTGCAAGCCCGCTGCACAAACCGTCGGCGACACCGATCACATCGGCGCCTCGTGGCACGTCCTGCGATGTCACGAACACGATGTTGGGCTGGGGGCCGGGGTCTTCTCCGGTGCTCGAGGACGAACCCGACGACGACCCCGAGTCCGCGACCCCGGAGCTGCTTTCCGTGGACGTGGTTTCCGGTGCGGTGGTGGAACCCAGCCCCGATGAGGAACCGCTGGTGCTCACCAGGCCCGACGATGATTCGTCGCCACGCTGCACGCAGACGCCGGCGAGTTCGGTCGGAGCCTGCTGCCCATACCGCCGGCCCGAAACGCACTCCTCATCGGGAAACGAACACACGCCGTTGTCCTCGCAAAACCCGGCCACATCCCGGACCGTGCATTCCGATTCGTCTTCGCAGCGAAAGCCGTCGGACTGGCAGGACGCCTGCGCGACGATCGACACGACGAACCCGCGCAGCAAGCAGCCCCCAACTCGCACCACCTTCACCCTACCACCGGGGCTCACCCGCCCGCCGCGAAGTCGAGCGAAACTCGAAGCAGAACATCCCACCCCGGCTCGTTCGCGTAGTAGCGAAGTAGGCTCGTGTAGTCACGATAGCGGGCGTTGGTCAGGTTCCGTCCCGTGAGCGAGAACGTCAGTCGCTGCGCACCAAGCGGGACGGCAATGCCCGCGTCTGCACCCAGCGCGAAGTAGCCCGGCGGCGGCGGTGCGAAGTCGGCGTCCACGTCGTAGCGCCGCTGACGGTCCACGAACGACCCGTGAACACCCACGTGTCCATCCTTGGAGATGCCGAGATCGGGCCACTCGTACCTCAACCCCAGATCGTAGTGATCGGGCGGCACGAACGTGAGCGCCTGACCTCCCTCGAGTTGTTGCGCGCGCACCCACGACGCCCTCGCGTCGAAGCGAACCGGCCACCGTGGGGGCTGAATCGCGCCCTCGACCTCCCCCCCGTAGAACAAGGCGTCGACCGCCTCGGGCGCAAACAGAGGAAACGCCCCTTGCACTCCGCACTGAAGCGGCGCGCAGTCGCTGAAGTCGGGCGCGTTTGCATCGCCGTCCTGCTGCGGTTGGAACCGGAAGTAGATGTAGTCGTCGATGAAGCTGCTGTAGCCCGACGCCTCCGCAAATGCCCAGTCGTTCGCGTACCCCACGGTCAAACCGCCGGTCCACGTGCGCTCGGGCTGCAGCGTTCCGTCGCCGTTGGAGAACACCGGGAACGATGGTGCTGCCCCCTTGATGAACTGCTCATCGGTATTGGGGAACCGGACCGCGGTGGACAGGTCGAGCGAGGTCACGAGCTCCGGAACCGCTTCGACAGGGCGGACCGAAACCCCAAGCGAACCGGACGCAGCATGAAAGGGAGTGCTGCAAACCGCTCCGTCGTCGTTCTCTGTGCAGTCGCTGGGCAAGCGACCCTGGGCGCGGAAGGGAAGGAATGTGCGGTCGTCGAGAGAGGAGCTTCGTGCCATGCCATCGTACCGCGCGCCGCCCTCCAGTTCGACCCGCTCCCAGACGACGCGCTCCAGGGCAAACACGCCACCGGCCTGCTCGTCGTAGTCCGGCAAGAAGCCCGGGTCACTGCCGTCGTATCGATTGCGACGGTTCACGAATCCCAGCCCCACGTCCCCCTCGAGCAAGGCAGCACTCCCCAGCGCAACCGGGCTCTGTTCGAACACCAGGTCGGCGGTGTGCGTGCGCAGGTTGAGTTCGAGCTGGGGGCCGGTGATATTCTGCCGGACGACATCGTACTCGTCCCGGTTGTTGTTCTGCAGCGCGTATGTGGCCACGAGCGTGCCTGCCTTCGCCAGCGGAGCCCGCCCTCGAACGATGGCGAGGTCGTGGGAGACCTCTTGGAAGGCCCGCTCGATCTCGTAGTCGCGCCGATAGCTCTCCGCCCCCAGCGGTCGCCCCAAGCCCAGCGCCGCCTCGAAGTCGTCGGCCGTCTCCGCGCGCAGTCCGGTGAAGATGCCGGCCGTCATCGCGTGGCGTCGGTAGGTCGTTTGCAGCGAAAATCCGCGCCGCTCGTAGCCCAGCGAGCCCCCGGCGTTCCAGATTCGCGTCCCTGTGTTGTCGAGCGGATACTCTGGGGTCATCGCGGACGCGCCGCGCGACAGGTTCCCTTCGGCACGCCAGGCGAACCCCGGCAGTGCACGGTGGGCGCCCTGAACCCTCGTCGCGACCGTGCCGCGACGCTCGTTCGTCGTCCCCACAAGGTGAACCTCGCCGCTCACACCAGGCTCGGAGGGAAGCGGCGGCGGGTCGATCAGCACCACGCCTCCGACCGCATCCGGTCCATAGCGAATGCCCCCCGCGCCCTTGATGACCGTGATCGTGTCGGCGCCGAAGGGATCGATCTCCGGCGCGTGCTCGAGACCCCACTTCTGGCTCTCGTGTCGGACTCGGTCGTAGAGGATCAGGTTGCGACGACCGACCTGGCCGCGAATGATCGGCTTGCCCATCCCGCCCGCCGGACCGCGCAACACGGTCACCCCGGAGATCGAGGACAAGGCGTCGGCCAGGCCGCGCCCCCGTAGGTCGTCGAGTTCCTCGTCGCTGAGCGCATCGTTGGCGGTCGTGTCCAGGCTCTTGGGTGCGGGCGCCACGACCACTACGTCGTCGAGAACGTCGACCTCCCGGGGCCGAAGCACGAGGCTCACCGGCTCGGTCGAAGGAATCTGCACGCGTTGACTCCGGCTGGTGTAGTCGGCTCGAGACGCCGTCACGACGATCCGACCAGGACACACTCCGCGCGCCGCGAACGAACCATCGTCGTCGGTCGTGATCTCCTGATCTCCGACGGTCACCAGAACTCTGGGTACCGCCGAGCCCGTGTTCTCGTCGATGACCCTGCCCTGCAGGCTCTGGTCACACGGCGCCGCCGCAAAAGCCGCGAGCATCCACCACCCGAGCATCACTCACCGTCCCATCGCCCGCAGGAGCGTCTGAGCCCGCGCAGCGTAGTCGGTACCGCTCAGCGAGCGCGCTTGGGCGGAGGCCTCGGCAATCTGATGAAGACCATAGTGCGCGTATGCCAAGTTGTAGCGCCGACGTGGAGACATTCGGAGTGACTCGGCGGCGGCGATGGCCTGCGCGAGCTTCCCGGACTCGAACAGGATGTCGAAGCGCTGCTCGGCACGCTTCGTGTTGTCGCCAACGCGGGCGTTGATCCGCAGCGCCTCACGATGCCGCCCCGAAGCGCGAGCGTGTTCGGCAGCGGCATAGGCCTCATCGGCACCCAAGGAAACCGCCCGCGCGAAGGCTCGAGACGCCTCCGAGGTGGCCCCGGCCGAGCTTGCCACCCAGCCCAGCTGCGCCTGCACATCGGCGTCGCTCGGGAACGCACTGGCGAGCAGGCGTGCCAGCGGGACGGCATGGACATCGCTTCGGATCTCCTGCAGAACAGCCAGCGTCATCACGCGTCCGAGTTGCCCGGGGGTGAGGGTTTCGATCCACGCACGCGCCGATTCGAGCAGGCCTTCGCGCGCGCACAGGAGCACCAGCTGACGCCTGAGCTCCACCTCGTCCGGGTTTGCCCGCGACGCACCTTCGAGCGCCGCATAGGCCGCCCCCGGATCGCCGTTGGCCTCGGCCGCCGCCGCCCGCAGCCGCGCGACCGCGGTCTGCTTCGCGTCCAGAGTCTTCAGCGCCACTTCGACCTCGCCAGGCCGATCCGCCCTCAGCAGCGCGTGCGCCCACAGCAGTCGCAGAGGTGCGTGCTCCGGAGCCAGTCGAACCGCCTCCTCAAAGTATCCCGCGGCCTCGGCGGGACGCTCCTGCGCGAGCGCCAGCCGCCCCTGCAGCGTGGCGCGGGCGACCGCAGAGAGGTCTGCGTCCGCCATCGCGGCCTTCGCTTCCTCGACCCGGCCTTCGTCGATCGATCGCTCGATGTCCGCAGGAGACATGGGGCCGACCGAGAGCAGCAAGAGCAGGGCAAAGACGTTCATTTCTGCAGCTCGAAACGAATCGTCTGTTGGAGCGTGGTTGCGACGGGCTCGCCTCCGCGGCGGGCCGGCGTGAATCGATAGCGCCGTGCGGTCGCCAGCGCCGCATCGTCGAACACCCCGTCGGGTTCCGAGCTCACCACGACGGCGTCTTCAACCCGCCCGGTCGCATCGATGCGGAGCCGAAGCGTCACGGAGCCTTCGATGCCTTGCCGTTGCGCAACCCGGGGGTATCGAGGCTTGGGACGACTACGCGGCCGTGCCTGCGTGGTCTGGGTCTGGGTGGGGACCTTGGAGAGCGCGGATGCGGGCAGGGTTCCCTTCGACGGCAGGCTGGCGCCAACCCGACCGACCGGAATGCCACCGGGGCCAGCGCCCGGCGACAAGCCTGCGAGCTGAGGGGGCGCGGGAGCGGGGGGCGCGACGCTGGGCGCCGGCGTGCTCGCGGCCGCTTCGGCGGACCTGGAGCTCGATGACGGCGGGCTCGCTGGCGTTGGTGGTGTGGATGAACGACGATCCTTCCC
>CAYGTG010000350.1:0-7742 GCA_964352485.1 uncultured Nannocystaceae bacterium
CGGACCCGACGCGCTACCGTGCGCCGCCTCCGGCCTTCGTCAGGACACACCACGCCCGCACGGTACCAACCCTCACGACCCTCAGGGCGCCTATAGTCCCCGTCCGTGCTGTTCACTGTAGCGACGGCGCGGAGAACGTAGGCATCGATGGAAGTATCGTTCGTCATCTTTGATTGGGACGGCACGCTGTCCGACTCCAAGGCCAAGATCGTCTCGTGCTTGCGGAGCACCCTGTCCGCGCTCGAAGTCCCCGCCGGCGACGACGATGCGCTCGCCAGCGTCATCGGGCTGTCGCTCGACGACGTCGGACGCGCGTTGATTCCCGCCGCGGACGACCGGATCGTCGAGGCATTCACCGCGCAGTACCGCGAGCAGTGGTTCGCCTCCGGGCTTCCGTCATCGGACCTCTTCCCCGGAGTGCGGGAGACACTCGCGGCGCTGCAGGCCCGCGGACTTCCGCTCGCGGTGGCGACCGGAAAGAACCGCGCGGGCCTCGATCGGGAGCTGGACGCGCATGCCCTCGACGAGTTCTTCGTGGCCACCCGAACCGCAGACGAGACCCGATCCAAGCCCGACCCGCAGATGCTATGTGAGCTGCTCGACGAAGTGGGCGTAGCGGCCGATAAAGCGGTGCTGATCGGAGACAGTCACTGGGACCTGAAGATGGCCAACGCGGCCGGCGTTCGCTCCATCGCGGTGAGCTACGGCGCCCAACCTATCGAGCGACTGCTGCAGTACGCGCCGTGGTCGCAAGTCGATGCGATCACCGAACTGCTCGAGCGCATCTAGCCGGCTCATAGCGCAGTTCTTGAGTTCGTTCCGGGGTTCGGGGAGAGGCGACCGCGACCGCTGTTCGTCTTCATCTCGATCTTCCACTTCATCGGCCGGCTCACCCCCTGGACGACGAGTGTGCCTCGATTCGGTCGCCCTGGAACCGCACGCCTTCGAGTTCGAGCAGCAGTCGCTTGGCCGGCAGCCCGCCCCCGTATCCGGTCAGTCGCAGGTCCTGGCCGATCACGCGGTGGCAGGGCACGATGATCGATATCGGATTCGCTCCGTTGGCGGACCCCACTGCTCGCACGGCGCGGGCTCGACCGATGCTCTCAGCGAGCGCCCCATAGCTCGAGAGCTCGCCGTACGAGAGCGCCACGAGTGCGCGCCAAACCTCCCGCTGGAAGTCGGTGCCTTGGGCGGCAAGCGGGACGTCGAACGTCCGTCGGGTTCCCGCGAAGTACTCCTCGAGCTGTGACTGCGTCTCCGAGAGGATCCGCTCGGCCTGGACTGAGCCCTCGCTCTGCGGACGGGCCTTGGCGCGAAGAGGCTGGCCGTCATCATCCGCGAACAGCAGGTGGGTCAGCCCCTTTGCATTGGCCGCGAGCAGCAGCATCCCTACCGGACTCTGCAGTTCCGTACACGTGGTCATGGTCGTGGTCATGGGCAGGGTGTCGGGGTCGTCGCGCGTCGCTCTACGCAGCCACAGGTCGCCGGCTGGAAAGGCATCGGGCTCCGAAAGCGCCCGCATGGCGGTGAAGAACCGCCCGTCCCGGGTTCGCAGGGCTCGATAGCAAATTTCGTGACCCAGTTCGATGCACTACGGATAGCTGGCAGGGCCGCTCCATGCTGGACGTTTTCGGTCCTGGCCCTCCCCCTTGCAACGAGGCGGGCGCCCATGAGTCGACGCAGCCCGCCGAAGGTGACGAAGCGGGCTCAAACGCTGATCGCAGCATGAACCGTCCGGGATCGAGGACACCGGCCCGCGAGACCTGTCCCACAGGGCACTTTGCAAAGCCCAAGTGCAGCGCGACTGGCGTAGGCTGAGGTCATGCTCCGAAGGATTCGAAAGCTGCGGAGGGCGCCCGTATGCCTCGGGCTGTTCGCTCTGGCGTGCGACAGCGCCGTGGCCACCATCGACGACGGCACGACAGCCGCGACGACCACCGACGAGTCAGGTGATTCGGACACGTCGAGCACCTCGAGTACGCAGCCTCCGGTGGCGGAGTCGAGCGAGTCGGCATCGCCACAGCCGCTGTGCACACCAGGCGAAGTCCGCTGTGGATCCGAAGCGACGCTCGAATCCTGTGATGCCGAGGGCTCGAGCTGGACCGAACAAACATGCCCTGAAGAGACATCGTGCGTTGCGTGCGAAGACGAGGCCTGCGAGCAAGACGCGTGCCTGGGCCCGTGTGACCCGGGCGCACCAGCTTCATCGTCGGGGTGCTCGTTCCTCGTGGCTCGTCAGATGGGACTCAGCGAGGTCTTGGGTCCCCAATTCGACATCCCGTTGGAAGACTGGCCCCAGGATGGGTTGCTGTTGCTCAATCCCAGTGAGACGGCGACGGCGAACGTCGAGCTGTTCGAGCTCGCGTTCGGCTTCACCACGCCCGAAGCTCCCAGCCAGACCGTGCAGCTCTCGCCGGGCGGTGCCGAGCTGATTCCGGTCGGCGTCCCGCTCCCCCTGGGCCAAATCACGACGCTGCGCATCGGTGCGATGACCTGGGTGAACAGCGATCGTCCAATCGTCGCCTACTCCTACAGTCCTATCGAGCCGTTCGTGGGCAACGACAGCTCGATGCTGCTTCCCGAGACCGCGCTCGGCCTGCACTACGTCGTCCCGTCGTTTCCCCCCCACTATGCTCAGTTCCAAGGCGCTGGCACGCCGTCGTACTTCGACGTGCTCGCGACCGAGCCGAACACCACGGTGCGGTGGCTGGCCCAGTTCACCGGCACGTTGGGCTCGGGGCTCCCGATCGACCCCGTGGCTGCGGGCGAATGGTCCGAGGACTATGTGGTGGAGCGATTCGAGGGCATGCGCGTGATCACCTCGGGCGAGGAGCCGGACCCCCACGACTGGGATGTCTCGGGCATGTTGGTGGAAGCATCCGCACCGATCTACGTCGTCGGAGGAAGCCGCTGCAGCGCCGTGCCGGAGCTCGCCTCGCCAAACCGCGGATGCGACCCGCTGACCGAGGCTCTCATTCCGCTAGAGGCCTGGGGGTCTACCTACGTCGTGCCGCCTCCACCACCGCGTCTGGATGAAGACCATCACTATCGCGTCTACGGCGGTGACGCTGGGATCACGGTCACCACCGATCCTCCCGGGCTCCCGGTCGACGACTACACCTTCGCCTCCCGGGGCGACTACGTAGACGTCATCGTACCCTTCGGAACCAGCTTCTCTGCGAGCGCGGACGGGCCGATCATGGTGGTCGGCTACCTGGCCTCGCGTGACCTGGCCGGAGGGATTGGCGACCCGGCGATGTATCAACATGTCTCGTTCGAACAGGCGGACACGCATTTCGCGATCGGAGCGCCTGCCAAGTGGGACACCCAATACGTACAGGTTGCGCGAGCAGACGGCGCGGCGGTCGTCGAACTGGATGGGGTGCCGCTTGGCGACTGGAGTCCCGCCGGCAGCGACTACCGATTTACGATCGCAGTCCTCGAGCCTGGCGTGCACGTGCTCGAAAGCGCCGACCCGTTCGTGGCGACCCAGTTCGCCTACAACAACAGCCCGCAAAACGCATGTACGGGATACGGCAGCTCCAGCGACTGCAACACCTCGTATGCGCACCCTGTGGGGATGCGGGCACACCGGCTGTACGAGCCCTAGAGCGGCGATCAGTTTGATTCCACGCGCTGATGCACGCCTGGGGCCGCACCTGGGTAGGAGCGTGGCCGAAGTTGTGTGGCTAGCGCCGGCTTCCGGACTCTTCCGGGGCCAGTCCGAGACCAGCCTTCTCCGCCCAGGAGTTGAGCGTGAGGCGCGTAGACCCGAGCACCTCAGCATCCGCGGCGACCGTGCCCAACAGAGCGTCCAGCTGGCTGCGGGCCTTTCGGAGCCGGCTCTTGACCGTGCCCACCGGAAGCTCGAGGACCTCGGAGAGTTCTTGGTCCGACAGGGACTCCCAGTAGGCGAGCTCGAGCAAGGTCTGAAGGTCGAGCGGCAGCCGTTGAAGGCCACGGAGCAGCAGGCGTTGTTCTTCTTGCTCGGCCATCGCGTCGGCCGGGGAGCGCTGCTCGACCATCATCACGTGGGTGGACGACGTCAGCGGATCAAACCCCTGCGTGTGGTCGCGATAGTGGCGATACAGCAGGTTGCGCGCAATGCCGAACAGATAGGCTCGAAAGCTGGCTCGCCCTTCGAAGCGACCCGCCGATTCGAGGCAGGCGAGGAACGTCTGCTGGACCAGGTCTTCGGTCGAATCGCGGACCTTGTTCGAGAAGAATCGATACACGGACTCGAGGTGACGCGTCACCAGGGTCTGCCCAGCAGCGGCATCGCCACCTTGCCATGCCTTCAAGAGCTCACTGTCGGAACGCTCGGTCACTGGTGCTCCGGCCCAAGCATGGCGAGTTCCTCCTGGGTATCCTTCGCCTCGAGGGCGAACTCATCGCCCGCGTCCGCGAAGATGACCAGCGCAGCCTGGTACTCCTCGCGGGCCTCCGGCCAGTGTTTCTCGCCCTGCAGCCGCAGAATGTTGGCGCGACCGCGGTGGGCCTTGCCGACGTCGCCATTGGAGGGGCCGAGCTTGTCTTCGAGGATCTTCATCGCGAGGTCGGCGTACTGCATTGCTTCGTCGAAGCGCCCGAGCTCGCCGTACAGGATGGACAGGTTGCCATAGGAGTAGGCCAAATCCACGCTGTGCGCGGGATAGGTCATCTCGCGAATCTTCAGCGCCCGCTCGGCCAGCGGGAGGGCCTCCTCATAGCGCTCCAACATCCTCAGGAGAGAGGCGCGGTTGTCGAGCATGATGGAAACAGGAGCCGTCCGGGGCCCATAGCGCTCCTCGGCCAAGATGCTGCCCTGCTCGAAGGTTTCAAGCGCGGCTTCGTGGTCCTGCCGCATGTATTGAGCCATGCCGATGTAGCCAACCATCGTCGCCCGGATCTCAGAGTCTGGCCGGCCTGCGTCCAGCTCCGCACGCTCGGCGACGCGAGCCAACCGCTCTTGCTCGTCGAACCGACCTTCGCGCTGGGCGAGGTTGATCAGCCCCTGCGGATAGACCCCCGTCGTCATCGGGTCGACGCCGGCCCGCCCATAGGCCGCCTTCGCGTGCTCGGCCCAACGATAGCCAGCCTCGATGTCGTCGAACTTGGAGCCGATGACGAACGCGAGGTTCGATGCGGCGGCACCAGCGGCCCTGGGTAGAGACGCGTTCCTTGCCGCGAAGTAGGCCTCCTCGTAGACCTCCCGGGCCTCTTCCAGCTCGGACGCGAGCATCAAGGCGCGACCACGAAGAGAGGCTGCCTCGACGATCATCGGGTCGAATCCCGTGTCTCGAGCGGCGATCATCACCTGTTCGGAGTAGCGCAGGCTTTCCTCGATCTTCGCCGCGGCGGACAGGGCGCGGAGCTTCGACAGCATGGGCTGCACGGCGGCCACGCTGGCGAGTGCCGCCACGGGCGGGGCCGAACGCTCTTTGGAAGGAGCGGCACACTCTGCGGGATCGCCAAGGTCCAGCACTGCCTGGACCGCAGCGTCGTGGTCGGACCAGCCTTGCTGGCCATGCAGTTCGAGCAGCGCCTCGGCATCGGAGCGTCGCGCGTCGAGACACAGTCGGATGTCGGAATCTAGCGGCGCTCCTGCGAGACAGGCATCTTGCTCCGCTGCCTTCCAAGCATTCGCGTAGTCACGACCGGCGACGCGGACATTCTCGTTGGCGCCCGCGCGATTGAGCGCCGTCACCCAGACCGAAGTATCTGTGGTGCACGGGGCCTCGGCGGACGCCCCACTCCACAGCGCGGCCGCCAGCCCCAGGGTGCCCAGCCCGGCGACGGCAAGCGTCCAGCTGGAGCGAGGCCGAAGTGTGCTCTCCAGCGCGTCGGCAAAGGCCTCCATGCCTCGGTGGCGGTCGCGAGGATCCTTGGCGAGGCCGCGCGCCAGTGCTCGACGCAGGGCCCGACCTCCGGGAAGCGCAGCCGGTAGCTCGATCCCGTGTCGGTGTCGGTCGCGAATCTCGTCGAGGCTCGAGCCCCGCACAGCCCGGCTCCCCGTGAGGCCTTCGAACAGGACCGCCGCGAGCGAGAACTGATCGGAGGCCGGACTCACCCGGCCTTCGAACCCCTCGGGAGCCAGATACGCGGGGGTTCCCACGCCCATCTGGGTTTGGGCACTCTCGCCCATGCTCGACGAGTCCCCCAATGTGGTCGCGGGCATCTGGGTTTTTGCCAGCCCGAAATCGGCGACGCGCAGCCTGCCGTCGGCCGCGAGCAGGAGGTTGGCCGGCTTCACGTCGCGATGCAGCACTCCCGCGGCATGAGCCGCAGCCAAACCCCGGGCGGCCTGAATGACGAGTTCGACCACGCGTTTCCACGGCCTCGTCCGAGCCCGAAGCCAGACGTCGAGTGACTCGCCGTCGACGAACTCCATGACCGTGTACGGAGCGCCGGATTTGGTATCGAGACCGACCTCGAACACCTGCACGACGTTGGGGTGCGACAACGTGGCCAGCGTGCGCGCCTCTTCGATGATGCTAGCGATCGCCTCCCGCCCCACGAGTCGTAGCTGCTTGATTGCGACCGGACGATCGAGCTCGAGATCGTGGGCCAGAACCACAACGCCGTACGTACCCGAGCCCAAGATCTTGCCCCGCCGATACCGCCCAACCAGAGGCGCATCTTCGACGACCACGGCCAGAACTCGAGACGCGATCGCATCGCCTTCGACACCGAGACGCGGGCGTGCTGCGAGAAGAAGATCGGGGGTGGCTGGCATTCGACCGTTCGAGTCTACCTGCACGCTTGCGTTAAGTGGTGCCGTTGCGGTCAACGGAGCGCACGGTGGTTCGACGTGTGAACGACCCTTACGGGATTTTCCTCCCCGCGCTTTTTGTTAAACCCAAACGGACGCTCTGGCACGCGGGCGACGTTCGTGCGCTCGCCTCACTCGATGGAGCTTTCTGCGACGCAGAAGGTCAGACCCATGCTGAGCGTGTGGCAGATTTGGTTCTGCGGACACACATCATCCCCCTCACAGGCGGTGAGGCACAGAGGTGCGATCCCTTCAAAGAACAGCCCGCATGCTTGGTCTGGGTTGTCGCAACGAGCATCGTCAGGTCCGCCTGTGCAGTAGGAGACGCAAACCCCGTAGGTCATGTCCCCCGCACCCAGCTGGCAGAAGGAGCCGGAAGCGCAGTTGTCTACGCCGCTGAGGGGCTCCGCGACTTCGCACCAGTCCCCAGGTTGTTGCGCCTCCTCCCAGACCGGCACGCATCGGACCGCGTCGGGGAGCTCGCCCCCTTCCGAGCCCCATATGGTGCATTTTTCTCCGGCGGGACAGTCCTGCTCGTAGAGGTCGCACCCGGGCAGAGCGCCCAGGGTGTCGCTGCCCGAGGTGCTGCTCTCCCCGCCGGTGCTGTCTTCGCCCGGCAAGGGGCCGGTCATGTCTGGGGTCGGGAGCGCGTTCGACGAACTGGCGTCGCCGTTGGCCGTCGCATCATCGAAACCGTCGCTGGCTCCCGTGGTCGCCGCGTCGCCCAAGGATGCGCCGGTGGCAGAGTTGGACCTCGCCGGAGGTGCCCCCGACGTGCATGCGACGACCCCCAGGGCAACGACGCCCCAGGCGGTGGCGAAGCGACAACCTTGTCTGTGTAACCGTCCCACAAGGAAGCGTCCCGGGTGCACGCGTTGGGCTGCGGCTAGGCTGGGCCGGTGTTCCAAAGGGGAGTGTTGCCCCGGTACACGACGAGGTTTCCGTCGTCTTGCAGGATGAGGTGTGCGCCGGCATTGCCGTGGGTTCCGAT
>CAYGTG010000351.1:0-7729 GCA_964352485.1 uncultured Nannocystaceae bacterium
GCCTCCACCGTCGCATCCACCGCCAAGGCGATCGAGACCCCGGTGTTGGGGCGAGCACGAAGGTACTGAGTCAGCAACGCCTGGGCGGTCGCCTCGAAGCTGGGCGCCTCGGCGGGAGCGGTGGCGGGCTCGCTATCGGGCGCGACCGGGGGCGGTGCGGCCGGGCTGGGGCTGCAAGCAAATGCGATGGCGAGGGTCCCCAGAGCGATACGGCGCATGGCCCCGGCACGCTACGCGGCTGGGTGACGGGGCACCAGCCGAATCACCGAATGGTGCGAATCTCGTCCGCGCCGACCCGGAAGCTCGAGCCGGGCGCCCAGACGTCCACGGCGGTCATGGCTCGCGATGCATCTTCGAGCGGCACCTCGATGTAGCGGGCGTTGTGGCCGTGGGGGACCGGGCGGACGCGGGCGACGGTCTCGATCGGTCCGGTCGGGGTCTCGAAGCGTGCGGTGCCCAAGGCGGTCGCGGGATCGACCTCACCAGGCTGGGTCCACCACTCGGTGCTGCCGTCCTCGTGGACCATGCCCGCGAGCACGACGCCTGGCTCCGCAGAGGACCCCGCGAGGTCGAAGCCGGTGAGGACTTCGATGACCTCGAGCGTCTGCTCCCAGCTGTAGTCGCTGACCCACTCGTTGGAGCAGTAGGTCATGTAGTCGCGGCCTCCGGAGGGGCTGCGCAGCTCGAAGTCGTAGATGCCAAAGCCCCACACGCCGATGCGCCCACCGACGTGCGGATAGGCGACGTCGATGCCCGCTTCGCCGCCACTGCAACGCACGTGTCTGCGGCCTTGGGTGTGCCCGACCTCGTGCACGAAGGTCTCGGCCGCCGCGGCGCCGCTGTTGTTCCAGCGCCCGGTGGAGATCCGCTGCTGACCGTTTTGGAGGGTGGGGGGGCCCGCGATGGCGATCGCTTGTCCGAGCAACCCGGGCGGGTAGCCGTCGCAGGGATCGACGAGGCCGTAGTAGTAGACGCTGGGGTCTGGGTTGTCGGCCGCGCGGGCGCGGGCCAGGGCGGCCAACAGGGGGCTGAAGCCGCCGGCGTCGCCAATGGTCTCGGTGTAGACCATCGGCTCGCGGATCTCGAAGCTCGCCTCCTGCACGGGGTTGTTCTGCTCCAGCTGCATCCGCATGGCCTCGACGTCGTCTTCGGTGATGTCGGGCGCCTGGGTGCAGCCGTCGAACTCGTGCTGGACGGGGACCAACACGACGCGCATCTGCAGCGGGACGTCGTACAGGCCGAGGGTGCCTGGTCCTGCAAGCGGGACGACTGGCGGAGGGTCGCTGAGTTCCCCACGCGCGTCACTGCCGGGCATCTCGAACAGGCGCGCGCGGTAGGTCATCCCGGGCACGACGTCCTCGGGCTCGAGCAGCCACTGGAAGGACGCCGCGCCGGCACCATCGCTGCTCTCGCCGTCGACGAACTGCACGAAGTCCTGCTCGAGCACGGTCCCGTCGGGGTAGCTGATCGTGAGCCGGCCGGTGATGTCGCGCGGCTCGAAGTTGGCGTGGAGACTCCAGAACCCGCGCACGAGGGTGCGGCGACCGGAGATGACGCGGGTGTTGTAGTCCTCGGGAGCGACCTCGAGCCCGCCGGCGACCACCTCGACCTGGGTGGCTTGGTTGACGGTGGGGCGCTCCAGGCGGATGTCGCGAGCGAACTCGGGCTCCGCTGGCGGCTCGCCCCCGCTCGAGGTGGAATCGTCCGCGGCCGAGGTGCTTGGCTCGGAGGCAGTGGTGCTGCCGCTGCCAGAGGCCGCCTCCGAGGTGCTCGCGGGGGGCTCCGAGGTGCTGCCCCCGTCGGTTCCGTCGCCAGAGCCCGCGCTGCTGACGTCGTCGCCGCAGGCGAGCAGCAGAATCGCCGAGAGACTGAACACGGTCCGACGCATGTGGGCAACGGTACACCGCGCTGGGCCTGCCCTGTGAGGCGGGTGCGGCGCTTGGTATGGCGGACTCCCACCCTGACGAGACTGCGGCCGTTGGGTATCGTGTAGGGCGGGCCCTTGGGCCTCTCGGAGCGAACAAGCATGCGCATGAACAAGCTGTTGTGGATTGGATTGGCGACCGCGGGACTGGGGCTGGCCGGCTGTGACGACGATGCGTCCGGCGGGAGCGGTTCGGACAGCGCGAGCTCGGGGATCGATCCGTCGGCCAGCACGTCTGGAGGGACCACGACCGGAAACGGGACGACATCCACCACGGGGACGACCGAAAACCCCGACCCCAGCGCGCCGACGAGCACGACCGCACCGGGCGGAGACGAAACGGTGGGCCCACCGGTGGTGTTCGATGTCAACGATCCGACCGGTGGCGCGAGCGGCTGCCAAGGCGCGCCGAACGATCTGACCCTGACCGGAACCGTGTGGGCGCCCAACGGGGTCATCCCGGTCAGCGGCGCCCTGGTTTACACAAGCGCAGGCGCACCCGATGGGATCCCGCAAGAGGTCTACTGCGCCGAGTGCCAGGAGCTGGACTGCGACGACCGATTCACGACCACGGCCGCCGACGGCTCGTTCGAGCTGGGGACGTTTGCCCAGGGCGCCAACTACTTGGTGGTGCAGAAGGGACAGTTCCTTCGGTACACGCCGATCAACTTCGGCACGGGTGCGGAGGCTGTGGAGGATGAGCTGACGACGCTGCCGGGGGAGAACGATCCGGACAACGGGTTGTTCATCCCGCTGATCGCGGTGGGGGATGGTTCGTACGATCGCCTCGAAGATGGTCTGGGCAAGTTTGGGCTCGGCGATACGTTGATCTCGAACTTCGAGGAGCAGCTGGTCCCGGGCACCGAGCCCTTCGACCTCTACGACAACGGCCGAAACCCGACGATCGATGGGTTCGCCAGCCAAGGCACGTTCGCGGATCTGGTCTCCAGCCCGGAGATGCTGGCGCAGTACCACATGATTTTCGCGCCCTGCAGCACGGACACCTATGTCTCCGCGCTGACTCCGACCAACATTCAGAACATCCGCGACTGGGTTGCGGCCGGCGGTCGCTGGTACGTGTCGGATTGGGCCAACGAGTGGATCAACCTCGCGTTTCCCGAGTACCAGCAGATGAGCTGCCCTGGGGGCAACTGTGACAACGGGGCGTATGACTCCTTGTCATCCGTCCTCGACGACGGGCTGCTCGAGTGGCTCGAGGCGCTGCCCGAGCCCCTCAAGGACATCAACCCGCTCAACGACGAGCCTCACCCGACGCTCTTCCAGCTGCCGCAAGTCCAGACCGTCGACAACTGGTCCGGGATCCAGGCGGTGAACCCTGTGCTCGTCGACGACGGCAAGGGCGGCCAGATCGACGTGGGCCACAAGGTCTGGCTCGAGGGCCCCGGCGGCGTCATCGGAGGAACGCACCCGCTGACCGTGACCGGCCAGTTCGGCTGCGGGAAGATCCAGTTCACCAGCTATCACATGGCCGAGTTCTTCGACTACGTGGGGCTGAGCCCGCAGGAGCTGGTGCTGCTGTACACGATCCTGGAGATCGGGGTCTGCCAGGAAGCGCTTCCGCCTCCGCAGGGGTAGGGCGCTGTACTGGTGGGCTCGCCGCCGGTGACCAGCAATAACCAGGTCCCGTTCTAGAGCACATCTCAATAACCTCGACGCGCCGACTCGCGAAGGATTTGGGGCCGATGGTTAGGAGCGGAGCCGCAGCTGTACCGGGGTACTGCAAGGTTTCGCGACAACGCCAGCGGGCCCAAAGACCAGTGAGGCGGCGTGGCGAGGTTATGAGATGTGCTCTAGTCGAGCACGACGCTGGTGCCCCCGTACTCGCCGTACAGCGAGCAGCCAAGCACATCGATGTACCACTGCTTCGATCGCTGGATGTCCGAGACGACGATCATATGGGTGATGGCGCTGGCTTGGTCCTTGAACGGCATGGGGGCTCCTGGTGGCTACGCGAGTCCCGCGACGATCTCTTCGGTCTTTGCCCAGAGCTTCTCCGCCAGCGCAGCATCCCGCGAGAACTCGCTGCCCTGGGTCGGGTTGCAGTCGGCCCAGTACAGGCCGCTCTGATCGGCCGCCGACGGGTGGGTCGCCACGAGCGTCTGGGTGGCGGCTCCCTGAGGGATGGACTTGAGCAAGAGCGGGCCGACAGCGGCAGCCAAACCGCGGGCAAGCACATTCATGTGGCGGCCCAGGTTGGTCATGATCACCCCGGGGTGGATGGCGTTGGCTGTCTGTCCAGCCTCGAGCTTCGTCGACAGGTGCTTTGCGAACAAGAGATTGGCGAGCTTGGATTGGCCATAGGCTCCCCACGCGCTGTACTTCTCGCCGGCATCGAGGTCGTCCAATCGAATGCCCTCGGAGTACGTCCCGCTGTGGGCACTGCTCGAGGTCATGACCACCCGGCCACGCTCCGCCAGCTGCTCCAGCAGTCCCGTCCCGAGGATGAAGTGCCCCACGTGGTTGGTGAAGAACTGCGCCTCGTAGCCGTGCTGCAGCTCCCGGTTGGGCAGCGCCATGATCCCGGCGTTGCACAGGATGCCGTCGAGCGGGTGCCCCAGCTCGCGGACGCTTTGCACCGCGGCTCGCACCGAGCTCGGATCCGACAGCTCGCACGCAAGCGGAACCGCCTCGGGTCCGAAGTCGGCACAGGCCGCCTTGGCCTTGTCGAGGCTGCGCGCCGCACCGATCACCCGGGCCCCGCGCAGCCCCAGCACCCGAGCCGTCTCTTGGCCGATGCCCGAGTTGCAGCCGGTCAGCAGGTAGGTCTTCCCGGACAGATCTAGCCCGGCCGTGACCTCCTGGGCGGTCGAGTCGTACCCAAAGCCGTTGTCGCCCTTGCCCTTGAACAGCCCGATCAGAGACATGAGGGGCTCCACAGCGAGACGGTGGATCGGCAACAGCCGCTGGCGCGAAAGGTGAGGTCTGGCTCGGTCATCGGGTGGGGCTCGACCCCGGCCCGCTAGTTACCAGGTTTTGGGCGCATCGGTCGGGCAACGGATCGAGGCCCAGGGAAGCTGTCGGCATCGCAAGATGCAATGTTTGCTGCCCAGGGGCGGGCCGGGACCCAGGCCCTGGCAACGCTGCGGGGTTCTCCATGCCTATGCCGAGCGGTAGACTCAAGCGCATCCTGTGGGCGAGGAGATCTACAAAACCGAGTTCACCGACTCGGACTATGCAGCGTTCGGTACTCGGCTCGAGCAGCAGCTGGAGGTGTTGCGCCACACCTTGCGCACGCCGGCGTTCAATCGCAACAAGCCCAGCATTGGAGCCGAACTCGAGGTCTACCTGGTGGACGACGCGCTCGACCCTGCGCCGGTCAACGAAGCCTTGCTCGCGCGGTCCGGCCATCCCCAGCTCACGCCCGAGCTCAACCGCTACAACCTCGAGTTCAATCTGTCCCCGGTGGATGCCGCGGGCGCGCCGTTCGGCGCGATGGATGCCGAGCTGCGACGATTCCTCGACGAACTCTCGGCGCACGCCAAGGGCATGGGCACCCAGGTGGTGCCGGTGGGAATCCTGCCGACCCTGCGCGAAGAGCATTTGTCTTTGGCGTTCATGACGGACCGTCCCCGCTATCACGCGCTGTGCCATGCGCTCGTCCGAGAGCGCGGCGGGGGTGTGCCGATCAAGATCAACGGCAAGGACCCGCTGACGATGCGTGGCGAGGGCGTGACCGTCGAGGGGGCCAACACCTCGTTCCAGGTTCACCTGCGCTTGGCCGCGGACGACTTTGCGCGCACGTTCAACGCCGCGCAGCTCACCACGCCGCTGGTCCTCGCCCTGGCCGCAAACTCGCCGATGGTGGCCGGACATCGGCTGTGGCAGGAGTCTCGGATTGCGCTGTTCAAGCAGAGCACGGACATCCGTCTCAAGGCGCACCCGGATTGGCGCCAGCCCGCGCGCGTGTGTTTTGGCCACGGATGGGTGCGCCAGGGCGCGTGGGAGCTGTTCGCCGAAAACGTCGCCCTGCACGCCCCGCTGGTGCCTGCGCTCTGGGACCCACAGGACCAGGTGCCGCCGCGCTTGCGGGAGCTCCGGCTCCACCACGGCACGATCTGGCCGTGGAATCGCGCCGTCTACGACACCGCCGATGATGGGCACCTGCGCATCGAGTTCCGGGCGCTTCCGGCCGGACCCACGGTGCTCGACATGATGACCAACGCCGCCCTGTCGATCGGATGGGCTGTCGCCCTGCGAGACTCCATCGATGGGCTCGTCGCGCGCCTTCCGTTCCGGATCGCCGAGTACAACTTCTACCGCGCAGCGCAGCACGGGCTCGACGCGACCCTGCTGTGGCCGTGCGCGCACGGAGGCGGGCTGGAGGAACGCCCGGTCACCGAGCTTCTCGCCTCCTTCTTGCCGAGCGCCGCCGATGGACTGGCCGCGCTTGGCATCGACTCGAGTGACTCGGACCCGCTCTTGGACGTCGCCGCGCAACGCCTCGCGTCGGGCCAAACCGGCGCCCGGTGGCAGCTCGACCGCTACGAACGGCATCGCGCGAACGGCACGGTGGACGACGCATGCCGGCAGATGTTGGCCGGCTACATCGAGCGAATGACGCTTGGAGAGCCCGTGGCCACGTGGAGCTGACGACTTGGACCAACCCCGACCCCGACGCGTTCCCTCCTCGCGCCGGTGACTTTCTTCGGTCTTTGCCCGGACCCACCGCAATTGCGGTCCACGGCGAGGATCGCTCGCGCAGCCGGGTGCTGGTGACCCTCTCACACGGCAACGAACCCTCGGGCTTTGAGGCGATGCATCGCTGGCTTCGATCCGCACGAACGCCGGCCGTCGACATCCTGCTCTTGCTCGGCTCGGTTGAAGCCGCCCGGGCCGAGCCGATGTTCTACTTCCGCATGCTCCCGGGGCAGCGCGATCTCAACCGCTGCTTCAACCCTCCATACCCGGACGCCTCCGGGGCGCTCGCCGAGACGATACTGCGCCAGATCCGGGCCGCCAAGCCCGAGGCGGTGATCGATCTGCACAACACCTCGGGCAGCAACCCCGCGTTCTCCGTCACCATCGGCGACTCCCCCCAGCAGCGCGCCTTGTCCTCGTTGTTCGCTCAGCAAATGATCGTGACCGACCTGCGCTTGGGCTCGCTGATGGAGCAGGACTTCGGCTGCCCCATCGTCACGATCGAAGCCGGCGGGAGCCAAGACGCCACCGCTGCCGGAGTCTGCGACGCGGGACTCGAGGCGTTCCTCCACCGGCACGATGTCTTCGCCGAGCCTGGTGAGGTCTTCCTGCTCGAGCATCCCTATCGCCTGGAGCTGCAGCCGCACGCCCGGGTCGATTTCGCTGATCATGCGCTGCCCGACCGTGACCTGACCCTGCGCGCCGACATCGAGCGCTTCATCTTCACCCCGGTGCCGCCAAGCGAACCGCTCGGGTGGGCGCGCGGGCTGAGCTGCCTGCGCGCGAGCACGGGCCGCGACACCCGGGACGCGCGGGAGTTCTTCCGGGTCCAAGACGGCCGCATCTACCCACGGGACACCCTCCGGTTGTTCATGGCGACCACTCGCGTCGACATCGCGGCCTCCGACTGTCTGTTCTACTTCGTGCGCGAGGGGTGAACCCAGCGCAGCCGGCTCCCCGTTGGCCTTCATGCCATCTGGGAACCTCCAGCCCCACGCCACGCACTTGCCTGGTGATGGAGCGAGACACCATGGCCGGCCTTCTGTTTCTGTTCGGCGCGGTGCTCCCAGCCTGCGAGATCGAAATCCCCGACTCCGACGGCGTGCTCTCGGGGGGCCCAGAGACCGCAAGCGCAGGTTCGACCGG
>CAYGTG010000352.1:0-7719 GCA_964352485.1 uncultured Nannocystaceae bacterium
ATGATCGACTTGCCCGCCCCTGTCTCCCCGGTGAGCACGTTCATCCCCGGCTCGAAGGTGAGCGCGACATCGTCGAGAAGCGCCAGGCCACGAACGCGCAGGTACGAGAGCATGGCGGACCTCATAGCAGCTGGCCGGCGTCCCGCGAACCCAGCGGACACCCAAGCTCCAGCTGGCCCCGGCGGACGTGTCTCGCAGGCTCAGACGCGAGACCTGCATCGGAGCGAGCTTCCGGGTGCGAGGGCTCAGACCGACGCGCCGGACCAGCCGAGCTTAGCGCGCAAGACGTCGAAGACCGTAGAACGAGGCGGCACCAACCGAAGCGGCGTCTTCGCCTGGGTCACGGTCACCATGTCGCCGACCTCGAGCGGGATCCCCCACTGACCGTCGACGGACAGCGTGGCTGCACCGTCCCCACTGGGACCACAGAAGCGGACCCGAACCTCGCGGTCGGCTGCGATCACGACCGGCCGATGCGTGGGACTGTGAGGGCAGATCGGCGTGATCACCAGCGTCTGCGTGCCCGCGTCCACGATCGGTCCGCCCGCGGCCAGGTTGTACGCGGTCGAGCCCATCGGCGTGGAGATGATGAGGCCATCTGCGCGGTACTCCGCCATCTTCGCGCCGCCCACTTCACAGACGAGCTGCAGCATGCGCGGCGAGACACCGTGCTTGACGTAGCAGTCGTTGCACGCGATCTGCGACTGGACGATCTCTCCGTCTCGTTCGACCTCGACCTTGACCCGAAGCCGAGGCTCACAACCCAGCTCTCCATCGTAGGCGGCCTGGAGCGCGTCGGTGAGTTCTGAAGCTGCATACGCGGCCAAAAATCCGAGCGTGCCGAGGTTGACGCCCAGCACCGGGATCTCCGCGTCTGCGACCAACCGGGCCGTGCGAAGCAGGGTGCCGTCTCCCCCCAGCGCGATCGCGAGATCGCAATGGGGCGCGCCCTCTCCGGCTTCGATGAACTCGTGGGCCGTGAGCGTTTGGACCCCGTGCTCTCGAAACCAGTGGACGGCCGACGACGCCGCTTCGATGGCGCGCGGGTCGTCGCTGGGCGAGAGCACCGCCACCCGAACGGGACCGATGGAGTCGACCGCAGCCATCACGTCTCCGGAGCGTACAGGTAGCCCTGGTGTTGGTAGAGACAGATCTTGCCTCCGCCGACCTCCCTCGCCTGCTTGAGCGCAGACTCGACGAGATCCACGAGGTCCTTCAGCGAATGGGTGTCGCGGTTGGGATAGAAGGAGACGCCGACGCTGACCGACATCGGCTTGCCCACCACGGACGTGGAGCGCGCATCCTTCCAGATCCGCTCCGCCACCGAGAGCGCCCCGGGAAAGTGGGTGTTGGGCAGCAGGAGCATGAACCCTTCGTCCGCCGACTCGAACATGATGTCGATCTTGCGGATGCTGGACTCGATGACGGACCGGAGCGCGTTCTGAGCCAAGCCACGGTCCGCGGCAACCCGCAAACAAGCCAAGGGATCGCTGTAGCGCTCTGCTCGGTCGAACTCTTCTTCCATGCGGCGCCGCTGCGCGTCCTCCACCTGGCGCGACGTTGAACCGACGTGCTCGTCCGTGGGGACTTCAGCTCCGTCCGTCTCCCCCAGCACCTTGCGGGCTCGCAGGAGCGCTTCAACCCGAGCGACCAGCTCAGCCCCGTCGTAGGGCTTGCCGAGGTAGTCGTCCGCACCCGAGCGCAGGCCTTCCACCCTCGCGTTCACCGAGTTCCGGGTCGAGAGCATGATGACCGGGAGGTAGCTCGACTGCGTCTTGGCTTTGAGGATGCGGCAGGTCTCGAGTCCCGTCAGGCGCGGCATGACGACGTCGAGCAAAACCAGGTCCGGCCGCTCCCGCGCAAACACCTCGAGCGCGTGTTGACCATCGAAGGCCTCCACGACGGCATATCCCGCCGCCCGGAGCGTGGTCCGCGCCGCGTGCCGCTCAGCCTCCGAGTCATCGGCGACCAGGACCTTCACTGCGGTAGTTGGGGACCCCTGCACCCATCCTCATAATACAGGCTTTTGGAAGGCTGGCGCGTCCCGCCCCGGCCCGGTCCCAAGTCACCGTCGATCTTTGGCAGAAAGCTAGCAGCCTGTTGAGAAAGTCGGCGCGGCGGATCGGGAAGGATTTTTCGCTCCTGGGTAGGAGCCGAAACGCCGCTGTACCGGGTGTACTGGAAGTTTTGGCGACACCGCCAGGAGCGAAAAGGGCGAGCGAGACGTCGTGTCGACTTTCTCAACAGGCTGCTAGGCCTCAATCAAGCGCTCTTTTTTGAAAGTCGAATGATTGAGGGCTCGTAGGCGCCGACAGGCGCCCGTTTCGGGTGAAGCGGAGGAGGCTTTGCCTCCGCAGCGAGGGGCCTTTGCGAAAGGCCCCTTCAAGGATTAGACCTCAATCAAGCAGCGCTTGATTGAGGGCTAGGGCGCGGTGGCCAGGTTGGCTCACGAACAGTCGGGAGACGCCGGTCTGATCCAGCTTGACACCGATTGGCGGCTCGCGTAAGCCTCCCGCTCTCGATGGCGACGGTGTACCCAAAACCCGAAGAAGTCCAGCGCGACTGGTGGATCGTCGATCTGGCCGGGCTCACGGTGGGCCGTGCAGCTTCGCAGATCGCGACCGTCTTGCGCGGCAAGCACAAGCCGATCTTCACCCCGCACGTGGATACTGGCGACTTTGTCGTCTGCATCAACGCCGAGAAGGTGAAGTTCACCGGCCGCAAGCTCGACCAAAAAGAGTACCACCGGTTTACGGGGTACATCGGCAACATGAAGCACGAAACGGCGCGTGAACTCCTTGAGCGCAAGCCCGAAGAGGTCATCAAGATCGCCGTCCGCCGCATGCTGCCTCGCAACGCGCTCGGCCGTCAGACCTACAAGAAGCTCAAGGTCTACTGCGGTTCCGAGCACCCCCACTCCGCCCAGCCCCTCAAGGCGCTCGAGGTCGAAGCTTAGACAGCTTCTCTTCAAAGGTTCTGACGATGACGGACAACATGAGGTTTTACGCCACCGGCCGACGCAAGAATGCAATTGCACGCGTCTGGCTCATGAACGGCGAGGGCAAGATCACCATCAATCGGCGCGACGGCGAGGCCTACTTGGCCCGCTCGACGGTGTTCCGGGTGGTCGAGCAGCCCCTCCAGCTCGCGAATGCTCGCGAGGACTACGACGTCTGGGCCACCGCCAAAGGTGGCGGTCTCTCCGGACAGGCAGCCGCCATCCGCCTGGGGATCTCCCGCGCACTTCTTCGCGTCAGCGAAGAGCACCGTGAGCCGCTCAAGACGGCCGGCTACCTGACCCGCGACGCTCGCAAGAAAGAGCGGAAGAAGTACGGCCGCAAAGGCGCCCGCGCTCGCTTCCAGTTCTCGAAGCGGTAGCCCCCACAGGGTCGAACCCACGGGTTTCGACGACGACCCTCCGCACCCAGCCCCGCCTGCCCTCGCACGCGGGGCTGCTGCATTTAATGGCCCCGCAGCCGGCTACCGGCTCGGCGAACTCCCCGCGAGGGATGGATCCTCTCGATCTCTGCGCGCGGCTTCGATACAGTGCCGGTAGGAATGCGAGGTTTCTTGAAGCGTTGGGGTCCTATCCTTGCCATCGTCGCCGTCGGCGGTTGCGGGCGAACCGATCTCGACCTCGCACGGTTTAGTGCTTCGGCGAGCGACAGCAGCCCGACCCCGACCGATGACGACGACTTCAACACCTCGGGCCCCACGGCGGGGACCACCGACACGCCGACGGCCGGTCCGACCACCAGCGTGACCATCACGGACCCGAGCACCACGACCGCGTTCGACACCGACGACACCGGGTCTCCCCAAGACTGCGAGATCGCGGCGCAGTGTCCCGTCGACGACCCGTGCCAGGCGGCAGAGTGCATCGCCGGGGTCTGTTTCTACGCACCGCTCGATGCCGATGACGACGGCTACCCGCCGTTCGAATGCGGGGGAGACGACTGTAACGACCTCAACCCCAACACCAACCCGGGTACGGCCGAGGACTGTTTCGACGGCGACGACAACGACTGCAACGGAGTGGCCGATTGTTTCGACCCGGTCTGCGAGGGCGTCCCAGACTGCGGATGCGATCCCGATCCCGGCGGGGAGGTGTGCACCAACGGCGAAGACGACGATTGCGACACCACCGTCGACTGCCTCGACACCGACTGCATCGGAACCCCGGCATGCGGCTGTGCGGGCTCCGAGGCGGGCCTGTGCGACAACGGCTTCGACGACGATTGCGACGGTCTCATCGATTGCGACGACCCGGAGTGCGCGGGCGCGGCGACCTGTGTTTGCCAAGATGCCATCGAAGACTGCAGCAACGACGCCGATGATGACTGCGACCTCCTGATCGACTGCGCCGACCCCGACTGCGAGGGGATCTTCCCTTGCTCCTGCGCCGGCGCCCCCACGCCCGAGTTCTGCAACGACGGCATCGACAACGACTGCAACGAGCTCGTCGACTGTGCGGACCCCACCTGCTTCGTCGCGCCCGAGTGCGATGACTGCGTGCCTGAGATCTGCGACGACGGCATCGACAACGACTGCAACGACATCATCGACTGCGCCGATCCGGCCTGCGCCTTCGCCCCCGGTTGCGAAGCCCAGCCGGAGATCTGCAACAACAGCCTCGACGACGACAACGACGGGCTGATCGACTGCGACGACCCCCAATGCGCCGGGGTGCCGCTGTGCCAACAATCGCAGAACACCTGCGATACCGCGCAGTTCATCCCCGGGACCGGCACCTACACCGGCGAGACCTTCGGCAACACCAACAACCACGAAGGCACCTGCGGCGGCGGAGCTGGAGAGGCGATCTTCTCCTTCGTCCTCAATGCGCCCTCGCGAGTGATCCTCGACTCGATCGGCAGCGACTTCGACACCGTCCTCTACGTGCGGGCGGGGTCGTGCACCGCGGGCGCTCAGGTCGGCTGCGATGACGATTCTGGCGGCTCCTTCTTTTCGGCCCGCCTGGACTTCACCCTGCTCTATCCGGGAACCTACTTCGTCTTCCTCGACGGGTTCACCATCGACCCGTTCGGCGGCCCCAACGAGGGCAACTACGTCCTCAACGTCGAGATCATCCCGAACCCTCCCGAGATCTGCGACGACGGCATCGACAACGACGGCGACATCGACGCCGACTGCGGCGACCCGGACTGCGCGGCCGTGCCCCCGTGTGCTGGCTGCAATGGTGGCGCCAACCCAACCGCCGAGTTCGGCGTGGCGGCGTGCACCGACGGGCAGGACAATGACTGCGACGGCGTCGCCGACTGTGCCGACGACGACTGCTCCGCCAGCGACTTCTACGTGACCGAGTGCTGCAACGGCACCGACCAGAACGGCAACGGCATCCCGGACGACTTCAACTGCCGCTGCAACAACGACAACGACTGTGGAGACGGGCAGATCTGCTACGACGACACCGCGAACGCGTGCGGCATCCCCTGCACGTCCTTCTTCGGTGACGTCTGTCCCTTCGTCGCGCCGGGCTCGACCTGCAACATGGCGACGAACCAGTGCGCGTTCTGAGCCTGGCTTGAGCCTAGCCCGGTGCCGACCTACCCTCCTCCCATGCGTCGGCATGCGCTCGGCCCGGTCCCGCTCGGCCTCGTTGGGTTTGCCCTGGCGTGTTTTTTTTGGATGTGGGGCCTGGGCGACGCCGGCCTGTGGAGCGACGCCGAGCTGCCGGTGTTCGACCGCGCACGTGCGGCGTTGGGCGATGCGCTCAGCGGCCTTGAGCGAAGCCCCGCGCTTCCAGACCTGATTCGCGCCCGCGGCGTGGCGGCGTTTGGCGGCGCGCTGGGGCTTCGCGTTCCGCATGCGATCACTGCCGCCGCTGTGGTCGGTCTCGCCGTCGGCTGGATACGCAGCTTGGGTCGCCCGGTCAGCCTCAGTCTCCTTGGAGGAGCGGTCGTGCTCTCGCTGCCCATGCTCTCGCTGAGCGGACGCACCGCGCTGGGCAACCCCGTCGCGGAACTCATGAGCGTCATCGCGGTCTTGAGCCTGTGGTCGGCTTCAAAGCAGGGCAGCTCGACTCGGACCCGCGGGGTGTCGGCAGCACTGGGCCTCGTCGCGCTTGGGGGCGGCGTGGCATCGTGCGGACTGCTGCTCGGCGCCGGCCTGCCGCTCACGATCGCGGCGCTGTCCCCCGGAGTCACCCCACGGGTTCGTGCCGCGATGGGAACCGCCGCCGGGATCTGCGTACTGGTCTCGCTTCGACTCGTCCTGGACCAGGGCGACGGGTTCATCCCACTGCTGGGCGCAGCCAAGGACCTCGAGCTGCTCGACAAGCCCGAGGCGCGGCGCTTTGCCGACGGTCTCGAGGACTTTGGATATCAGATCTTCCCGTGGGCCGGCCTGGCCATGGTCGGTGCTGCAACGGGCCGAGCCGAGGTCCGCGCCCCCGCCATCTGGCTGGTCGTGGCGCTCGCCTTCAACGCGGGATGGTCGATGCTCTATGGACCTACGCCGGCATTCCTCGGCGTGCCGGCGGCCGCGTGCGTCGTTGCTGCCGTCGCCCGCATCCTCGACCCCGCCGCCTCCGGTTGGGAACGCCGCGTCGCCTTGTTTGTGGCCGCCGCTGCCGCGCTGGTCGTCTCCAAGGACGGCGGCCTCCTGCCGAGCCGGCTCGTCGCCCCAACTGAGCTTCGCGAGAAGGAACAAACGTTCCCAGACGAGGCGCTCGACGCCGAGGCTGAACTCTCAGACATGGGCAAGACCGTGTTCTATGCCCTCGTCCTCGCCGGACTGCTCGGTCGAAGGCGCGATCCCGGGGGCCTCGAGCGCATCGCATCCCGCGTCCCTGCCCCCGCTCGTGATGCCCTGATCGTGGGCGCGTTTGCGGTCGCCGCCTGCAGCAATGCGTGGACGCACGGGCACGTCCTGCTGCCCCGTACGGGCGCGCTGCTCAGCCCCAAGCAGCCGCTTGAACGTCTGGCGGCGTGGGTCGAATCCGGGGCGTTGCCCACGACGCTCGGGGTGCACCGCGTCCGCGACCGAGGCCTCACCATGTACGGGCCCGACGCGGTCGAAACCCTAGCGGGCCGGCGAGACCTCCAGGACTGGTTCGACGACGATGCCGCTGCGGTGGCCATGATCCGCGTCGGCGACTATCCGGCGCTGTTCCAAGCATCTCGACAGCAAGGACGCCCTTTGTACGTCCTCGACGACTCGCACGCGCGTCTGCGGATCGTGGCCAACCGTCTCCCCGGCGGCGAGGAAAATCGGGACCCGCTCACCGACATCGTGCTGGACGAGCCGCCCCAGCTCGCCCACCCAACGCTCCTCAACTTCGACAACTACATCGAGATCGTCGGGTGGGAGCTCGACGGTCCGCTTCGCCGCGGCAAGGAGCACACGCTACAGCTGGGCATCCGCGTGCTGCGTCCCCTACCCGCCGGCAGCAAGTTGTACGCGCGCATGCTCAAGGGGCGACTGTCTCGAATCGGCGGCGAGCCGCACGAGTTCGCGGGCGGGCTCTATCCGTGCAACCTGTGGCGCAAGGGCGACATCATCTGGCACCGCTGGACCTTTCAAACGCCACCGCTGGAGGTGATGCCCGGTACATACGACATTCTTCTCGGGCTGCGCCGCAGCGAGAACGTGAACTACTCGATCCAGATCCCCGAAGGCAAGCAAGGCGAGTTCGGTGTCGAGGTACGCGGGCGCAAGCGAGAGTTCGCCAAGATTGGTACGGTCACCGTATGGTGA
>CAYGTG010000353.1:0-7718 GCA_964352485.1 uncultured Nannocystaceae bacterium
CTCAACCCCGACAACCTCGTCATCGTGGCGAACTACGTCCCGCTGCTGCTTCCGAGCGCCGGTCCCAACTTCTACCGGTTCTCCGACCAGGCGCTGTACGCCATCGCGATCGACAACGATGGCGACGCGGTGCCCGACCTGAAGTACGTCTTCGACTTCGACACCGTCACGCAAAACGGCGGCACCTTTCTGTACAACACCGGTCCGATCGCCGACATCGACGACGCCAACCTCAACGTCCAGCAGAGCATGCGGGTGTTTCGGGTCGACCGTGATGACGACGGCAGCACGTCCTACGACACTCTCGGCGACGACATCCCGGTCGCGCCCTGGTACGTCGGCGACCGCTCGTTCCCTGGGGATACCTATGAGGGCGTCGCTCGCCAAGGAATCACCGACCTCGGCGACGGCTCCAGGGTATTCGCCGGACCCCGCGACGAGCCCTTCTTCGTCGACCTTCATGTCTTCGACCTGCTGGGCGTTGCCGGGACGCCCACGACCGACGGCGTCAACGTGATGTCCATCGTCCTCGAGGTCCCGATCTCCGAGATCGTGGCCGACGGCGAGCGCCCCGCTGCGGGTGAAGACGGCCTGAACTCGGTCGTGGGCGTCTACGCCAAAGCGCTGCGTCCTCGCGTCACCATTCGCCGCCGAAACCGTGACGCGCTCTCCGGTGGCGGCTGGGTCCAGGTCTCGCGCCTGGGCTGGCCGCTGGTCAACGAGGTCATCGTGCCTCTGCAGGACAAGGACAAATACAACCGCAGCAACCCCGTCGATGATGTGGCCAACTTTGGCGCGTACATCTTGGACCCCGAGGTGACCGGTCTGCTTGCCGCCGTGCTTGGTCTGCCCTGTCCGCCCACTCCCGACGACGGTCGTCTGGACATCGTCGGACTGCTAGGCCCCAACGGCACCGCGCCGGCCGACCTGCTGCGCATCAACATCACCGAAGGACAGACCTTCGATGACAGCGGCTTCCCCAACGGTCGCACCCTGGCCGACGACGTGACGGACACCCTCCTGACCGTGGCCTGCAACGGCGGCATTGCGGTCGGCGACGGCGTGGACGGCAACGACCTCGCCTTCTACAACGAGATGCCCTACCTCGCGACGCCGCACAGCGGCAACCCGCTGTAGGGTCAGGTTTCTTTCGGTCGCTCGTGAAGGGGGGACGGTGCGTGGAGGCGCCGTTCCCCCGCTTTTGTGGTTGGATGTCCGTGCATACGTGGACTCACTCGACTTCGCGGTCGATGTAGAGCCCGGCCGCCCCATTCACCCCGTTTTCGTCCGCGGCTCCGGAGCGTTCGTAGGTCGAGAACACGCCGTCTCCGTCGAGGTCGCCAAACGCTTGCGCGGTGAACTGACAGGCGCCGTACCCCGACGCATCGTTCTTCCAGATGAAGTTGTAGTGAAAGTAGTGGCCCTGCTCCTGCTGGAAGTTCAAGCCGTTCCAGACGTCGTTGTCGGTCCACACACTCAGGTCGTAGTAGCCGGGGTTGGCCTTGCTTCCGATCGAAGGCACACAGCGACCTCCGGGTCCTGCGTTGCAGTCGACCGACAGTGGCGGGGTGATTCCGGACTCGCCGCTGAGCTTGCCGTTGTTTGGGCAGCCGTGGGGAGCGATCTCGGCCAGGGCTGCGCCGGCTCCGATCTCGGCGACGGCCGAGCGGTCGACGCGCTCTTCGTTGAAGTACGCAGACGCAGCGTCGAACATCTTGGCGAGTTGGACCCGCGCCTCCGATGTCTTGGCGCGCCGCGTGTACTTCATAAAGGCGGGCACCGCGATGGCCGCTCCGATGCCTGCGACCGCGGCGAGGACCGCAGGGTCGCCGGCCTTCATCGGCACCTGGATCGTCAGGGTGCCGCCGTCAACGTTGGGTGCCAGCAGCTTCTTGGCGGTGCGCATGTAGTGGGCGCCGACGATCATGGCGGCCCCCTCGGCGACGTCATCGGAGTCTTCGAGCGCTCGCGTACGCTGCTTTTCGGCTTCGCTGCTCGCCATCGCGAGACCGGAGTTCACCACGCCGGCCAGCGCATCGATCTTGTCCTTGTCGCCTTCGGCGCGGAGCGTCAGCCCTTCGACGCCGAAGGTGATCAGCCCGCGGTTGATCATCACCGTCGGAGGAATATCCCCGGTGAGTTGCGAGGGCAGCTTGGTGAGGTCGGCTGCGATCGCCATCGTTGCGCCTTCGCTGTTGGCCGCGATGAACTTCGCCAGGTCCCCGTTCTTGGCGGACTTCGCTTCGTCTGTGCTTGCGTCGATGGCTGCTTTGACGGCGACTTCGGTTCCAACCAGGAGGATGTCGTCTTGCTGGGCCATGCGCAGCGGGCTGTCGCCATCGGCGTACAGGGTGACGCCGGCGTGGTCTCCGGTCTTGGTTGCCTTGATGCCCCCGGCGACTCCGGTGAGAACGACACCGAAGTCCTTCTCCCCCAACGCGAAGCCCGTGATCGTCGTGGCGTCGAGGAGTTGAATGCCGACGGTCTTCCCGAAGAAATCGTCGAGGTCCTTCTTGAGATCCTCCATACCCTCAGTTGCGAGGCCCGTCGGGTCCGCGTTCAAGATCGAGGTAAACATCGACTCCGGTACGCGCGCCGAGAAGGCCGCGATGGCGGCCAAGGGAACGGCTGCGGGGAGCTCGATTGCACCTTCGAGTCGCGGAACCGGGAGCGATTCAGGCTTCGCCTCCGAGGTCTCGGGATCGGCCGTCACAGCGGTCGACGCCGGGCTTTCCTTGTCACACGCGGTGGAGAGCAGGAGCACGGCGGACAGCGATAGACGGGGCAGGGGGCGCATGCCCAAGCAGTACCGCGCCCCGCGGCTCACGTTCCCACCCGCGTACCTGAGACCGACCGGCGGTCAGAGCGCGATGCGTCGCCCCCGCCGAGGGATCGTTTGTGCCGAGATTTTGAGGTGTTTCTCCGCGCAAAAATTACAGCTGCGGACGGAGAAATGTCCCCTCGCGCACTTCCCACACACAGGGATCCACGGCTATTCTCCGCCTCGAACCGGTCGCAAGCGGCATGAAGATCACAAGACCCCCGAAAAGCATCGTTGGAATCGCCGGATTCGTGGCTTTGGCAGCAGCGTGCCAAGAGCCCCAGTCCGAGCCCGATGGAATTGAAGCCCGCGACGGTGACCTGGCGCTTGGAGGCACGGTCGGCAGGTTCGACACCCGCGCGATGACGATGCTCGATGGCACGGCCCGTATCGTCCACTATCTCATCGAGGGAAACGATGAGCACGAGATCGTTCTACAAGACGGGATGGAAATCCCGCGCGACGCGGTCGTTCGGGCCTATGGCGAATCGAATGACGACGGCGCGTTGGAGGTCGACTCGTTCGACATCATCGAGCTTGCGCCTCAGCGACTGATCGACCCCGAGCCCTACGCACCGCGTCGCATCGCGACCATTCTCCTGACGTGGGAGGGTGCCGGCGGCATCTCCAACGGCATCGCCGAGCAGGACATGTACACCGGGGAGCGCTCGACCAACGTCTTCTACGCTGAGAACTCGTATGGCCGCGAGACGATGGCAGGCCGGGTCTTCGGGCCCTACACGATCGACCAGCCAGCGAGCTGCAACTCCACGGGGATCGCGAACGCGGCCCTGGAGGTCTTCGCCGAGCGCGGCCACCGGTCCGACGATTGGGACCAGATCATGTACTACTTCCCCGGCTTGAGCGGCTGCGGATGGTCCGGGCTGGCGAGCGTGGGATCGGTCGAGTTCCCGGCCAAGAACAGCTGGTACAACGGCTCCTTCGGCTGCGTCGTTCGCAACCAAGAGCTTGGCCACAACTACGGCATGGGCCACTCCCACGCGTACAGCTGCCCCGAGGGCGTCGTGCTCGACGCCGAAGAGTGCTCCCACATCGAATACGGCGACCCCTACGACCCGATGGGGGGAGGCTGCGGCCACATCAACGCCGTCCAAAAAGGATTCATGGGCTGGCTGGAGGGCTGCAACTACGTCAACGGCTCCGAAAGCGGCGTGTACAACATTGCCCCGCTGGAGCTGCCCTGCAACGGCACGCAGGCGCTGCGCTTCCCCACGACCGACGGCCGTTGGTACTACCTCGAGTATCGACAGCCCATCGGTGAGTTCGACGTCTCCCTGTCCGGAGGGGTCATCGCCCACGTCGCGGGTGACATCAACAACTTCGGTCCATCCCCCTACATTCTCGACCTCGGCCTCGGCGGCCTCATGCAGGAGGGCGACTCGTTTACGGACCCCGGAGGTGGCGTCACCTTCACGGTCACCGAAGACAACGGAACGCACGCGGTCATCACGGTCGACTACCCCGAGGGCGCCGAGCAGTCCGCTCCGACGTGCATCGACGGCACCGAGCCCGAGATGGCTGGCGGGGCCGTTGGCAGCATCGAGTGCGCGGCGAATGCCTACCCGGGTGATTCAGAGCCACCGACGGTCACCATCACCGCGCCCGCCGATGGCGATCTGTTCGCCCCCGGCTCGGACTTCCTGATCACCGCCGAGCCCGAGGATGACCGCGCGATCATCGAGCTCGAGCTGTACATCAACGGCGAACCCCAGTTCAAACTCTACGAGCCACCATGGGAGTGGGACGTGACGAACATCCCCGAGGGGGTCTACGAGTTCGGTGTCGTCGCGCGCGACAGCCGATTCTGGGCGCCGAGTCAGGCCGTCACGGTCGACGTCGGCATCGCCCAGGACCCCACCGACTCGGACACCGCTGGCGAATCCAGTGGTGGCTCGACCGACCCCAACACCTCGGGGCCCGACACAACCGACGAGCCTGAGCCGCAGGACGACGACACTGACGGCGGCTCCGGCAGCGGCGGTGATGCCTCCGCTGCCGACGATGGCGGTGGCTGCCGCACGGGCGGGACCGGAGCGCCGCTGAGCGCACTGCTGCTGCTGAGCTTCGGCTGGATTCGTCGCCGTCGCTAACGGTCCTCATTCGACCGCGAACGCTTCCACCTGCGCGGGTGGAAGCGTTTTTCGTTGCTGCGCGGCGTAGGCCAGCAGCGAGGCTCGGCCGTCAGTCGGGTCTCCAACGGGTCGGCCGCGGAGGGCCTCGTAGAGCACCCGCTGGAGCAGGTTCTCGGCCAGCAGCTCGGCGCGTTTCAGCGCCCGATACAGCGCCTTGGTCTCCGCGGCGTGCCCGGCGTCGCGACGGAGCGACCGAATGGCTTGGACCCGCTGCTGCGCAGGGACGGCGGCCTCGAGAAGCCCCTTGATGTCCTCCTCGGACAGCGGCGTGCCGCCCCGGCGCTCATGCCACAGGCAAGCCAACGCCACGTTGACGTCGAGTCCACTGCGGTCTTGGAGCACCAAGCAAGCGTCTTTGACCCCCGCTTTGGCGTAGTGCTGAAGCGAGAAGGTCCACAGTGGGGACGTGTGAAAGTCGTCGTCGAGCGTCACGGCAGGGCCCGGCGAGTATGGCATGTCGATGTCTCGCGGCTCGGACTGGACGGTTGCACTCGGGCGGCGGCTGTGGCCAGCTGGTGGGGATGCTGGCGACGAATCGTTGGGGGTGGCTGGTGCTCGGGCTGACCGTGGGCTGTGGGGGCGGCGCAGACTCCAACAGCATGGGCTGGGATCCCTCCGAGACGGCCACGAGCGGGGGCATCTCGGCATCGTCGCTCGGGTCGGTCGGGGATGATTCCACCAGCGAGGACACCCCTGCGGATACGACCGGCGCCACCGTCGATCCCAGCGAGGGAGAGAGCTCGTCGGGGGCGCCGCCGGTCGCCTCCACCCCGGCCTGGAGCCCGGCCATCGTCGCCTCTCCGTGCTCGGGCGATGGCGATTGCGGCTTCGAAGGCGGACGGTGCATCACCGAAGGCGAAGGCTTCCCGTGCGGGACCTGCTCGGTTGCCTGCGACGGGCTGTGTCCCGACCAAGACGGCGCACCGGGAACGTTCTGCGTCGAGACGGTCGAACTCGAACTCACCGACTCCGGCGGAACCTGTCTGTCGCGATGTGAGCCCTCGATCGTTGGCGGCAACGGCTGTCGGGATGGGTACGCGTGCGCGGTCTACGATCGTTTCGGAGAACCGCCGAGCAGCGCCGGGGTCTGCGTTCCCTCGGACCAAGCGGGCGGCGGCGCGAGCACGGCATGCCAAGAAACCCTGCTCGAGCTGGGGGCCGTGTTCACGCCGACCGAGCATGAGCCCGACTCACCCGACGGGCATCCCAGCTTGCTGTGCGACATCGAGGACCCGGTGCTGCTCTACGGCCCGATCAACGGCGTCTCGCTCGAGGGCGGGAGCGGGAGCGACGCCCCGGTGCTCGTCGGCTGCAACACGGCGGTGTCGATCGTGGGCTCGGCCGCGGTCGCCTCGATGCTTGGGGCGGAGACGATCCTCCACTACGGAACCTACAACTGCCGGGTCATCTCCGGCACCAACACGTTGTCCGAGCATGGCCACGCCCGTGCCATCGACATCGCCGGCTTCGTTCTCGAAGACGGCACCACCGCTTCGGTGCTTGGGGACTGGGAAGATGGAGTGGCGAACCCGGTCACCCCGCTGGGTCAGATGCTGCGAGGCTTCACCGATCAGGTCTGGGCGATGGGGCTGTGGAACATCATCCTCACCCCTGAGTTCAATGCGGACCACGATGACCACTTTCACATCGACCTGACGCCCGGCGGCAACACCTACGACTGATGCGAGCGGCGTCCAAGACGTGCGCCGCGTGTGGACGCGACTTCGAGTGGCGCAAGAGGTGGGCCCGTTGTTGGGACGAGGTGCGGTACTGCTCGCAGGCATGTCGGCGCAGTAAAGTGTCTGCCCTCGACATGGCTCTCGAGACCGCCGTGGAGTCGCTGCTCGATGCCCGTGGTGCCGGCAAAACCCTGTGCCCCAGCGAGGTTGCGCGCAGCGTGGCGCCGCAGGACTGGCGACCGCTGATGGAGCCGGTCCGACGCGCGGCGCGTCGCTTGGTCGCGGAGGGAAAACTCGAGATTTGCCAGGGTGGCCGCGCGGTCGATCCTTCGACAGCCAAAGGGCCCATCCGACTGCGGCGTCCGCTGGCCGGGCGCTGACCCTCAACCAAGCAATGAGCCGACTGCGAGTCCACGCAGCCGGCTCACGGCGCAAGAGCGCGCCGTCTCGAGCACATCTCATCACCTCCACAAGGAGAGGAGTGCGCCCCGAGAGCGGTTCCAGACTAGCCGAAGAGGCCGCCCAGTTTGTCCTTGATGCCATCGAGGGCGTCGCTGCCGAGGAGCTCGGGAACCTTGTCCGCGTTTTCCTTGAGGAAGTCGATCACCTGCTTGGCTTGCTCCTCGCTGATGCCCACTTTTTCGGCCATTTGCCCAATGAATTCGTCGATCATGTTTGGTTTCTCCGTTGGGGGTCCGGCCGAAATGGCCAGCGACCACCAGGAATGCATATCCCGGGCCGGTTCGCAACGGTTACCTCGTCTCATTGGGTTTCGAGGGTCCACGAGGGGTTGCCGCATTCCCGCAGTCTGCGGCTGCGCGCCCCACCGGGGCACCCGGCCACGCGCAGCCCTTATCATCGGCGCGTGCGCGCGAGATCCTACAAGACCTCCACCTTGGACGATCGCTACGACGCGATCATCGTCGGGTCGGGTCTGGGCGGCCTGACTTCGGCGCTCCTGCTGGCGCGGACGGGGAAGAAGGTGCTGGTGCTCGAGCGGCATTGGGTGCTGGGCGGGTTCACGCACGTGTTCAAGCGCAAGGGCTGGGAGTGGGACGTCGGCGT
>CAYGTG010000354.1:0-6465 GCA_964352485.1 uncultured Nannocystaceae bacterium
GCCCACGCGCTGCTCAAGATCGAGTTGGCGCGCCCGTTCGGTCGGGTCGAGGAGGAGCTCCGCGTCGGACACGGTGCTGGGCGCGGCTCCGACGGCCCGCACGACCCGGGACGGCTCGGTGCCGCTCGACCCACCTCCACCCCGACTCGCGCGCTCCATGCTGGACACGCTACCGTTGATCGGGCGCCGTCGATCCGATCCGCCCGCAACCCGGCCGATCCGGGGAACTATTCACCCAGCGAGCGTGACGAACAGATCCCGCCGTGGCACTCGCTCCTCACGCCGCAACCGACCCGACCTCGATCCGATGGCCACTTCCACCACCCTCGTCCGTCCACTGCTCGCCGTCGTCGCCGCCGCTTCGTTGGGGCTGACCGGTTGCCTCGAACCCGGCCCGAAGTACCACGGCAAGGACCACAAGTTCTCGTGGCAGGAGGACGAACAGGAGGGCCGGAAGACGGCCAATCGCGAGGACCTGATCTACGTCCAACCGCCGCGTGCGGACTACGGATCGCGCAAGTAGAGCAGGTCGCGAACGAGCGGGCCGAGGTCGAGCGCATGTTCGAAGGCAAGTTGCACAACCCGCTGCGGGTCGTCGATGCCTCCGACGCGTTTCTCTCTCAGCTCGCTGGCGTCACCGACCCCGAGGTCAAGCGCAAGCGCATCGGGGCCACATTCATCGATGCGTTTGATGCTGAAGCCGGAACCATCGGCGGGGCGAAGTATCTCGTTCAAGGAACGCTGTACCCCGACGTCATCGAGAGCGTCAGCGTCGGCGGGCCATCGTCCACGATCAAGACGCATCACAACGTCGGTGGTTTGCCCGAGCGCATGCACATGAGCGTGGTCGAGCCGTTGCGCGCGTTGTTCAAGGACGAGGTCCGCAAGCTGGGCCTCGAGCTTGGCATGCACGAGGACATGGTGTGGCGACACCCATTCCCCGGCCCCGGTCTCGCCGTGCGGGTGCTCGGTGAGGTCACCGAGGCGCGCTGCGACAAGCTGCGCGAGGCTGATGCCATCATCATCGATGAGATTCGCAAGGCCGGGCTGTACCGGGACTTGTGGCAGGTGTTTGGCGTTCTATTGCCGGTCAACTCCGTGGGCGTGATGGGAGATGGCCGCACCTACGAGAACGCGCTGGCGATTCGTGCGGTATCCAGCACCGACGCCATGACTGCGGATTGGGCCAAGCTGCCCTACGAGGTCTTGGGTGTCATGAGCAACCGGATCATCAACGAGGTTCGCGGCATCAACCGCGTTTGCTACGACATCAGTAGCAAGCCTCCTGCGACCATCGAGTGGGAGTGATTCGATGGCTCGGGTGCGACACGACGACGGCAAGGACGCGGAGCGAGTGGTCTCCGCCGACGTTCGCGAAGAAGACGCCGCAGAGCGGCTCTCGTTGCGCCCAAAGCGAATGTCCGAGTACATCGGGCAGAGCGCGCTGAAGAACAAACTCTCGGTGTTCGTCGAGGCCGCCCGGCAGCGCAAAGAAGCGCTGGACCACACCCTCTTGCACGGTCCCCCGGGGCTCGGCAAGACCACGATGGCGCAGATCCTCGCCAACGAACTCGGGGTCAAGATCCACATCACCTCTGGCCCCGCCGTGGAACACAAAGGTGTCCTCGCCGGACATTTGACCGCGCTCGACTCCGGCGACGTCTTGTTCATTGACGAGATTCACCGACTGAGTCCGACGGTCGAGGAGAGCCTGTACTCCGCGATGGAGGATGGCCGGATCGATCTTGCGGTCGGGGAGGGCTCGCGCGCGCGCACGATGCCGTTCGAGCTGGCCCCGTTCACGCTCGTGGGCGCGACGACTCGGACCGCGCTGCTCTCCGCCCCGCTTCGCGAGCGGTTTCAGATCGTGGAGGGCCTGGAGTTCTACTCCGACGAAGAACTCAGTCAGATCGTCACGCGGACCGCCTCGCTGCTGGAGTGTCCGGCGAGCGAGGCAGGCGCTGAACTCATCGGCCGCCGCTCCCGCGGTACGCCCCGGATTGCCAACCGGTTGACCCGGCGCGTCCGGGACTTCGCCCAGGTCCGGGGTCGAACGACCATCGACATTGAGGACGCCGAGTACGCCCTCGAGCAGCTCGGTATCGACCTCGAAGGCCTCGACGGCGTCGACCGCAAGATCCTGGCCACGATCATCGACGCCTTCGACGGGGGCCCGGTGGGAATCGACGCCCTGGCCGCGACGATCAGCGAGCCGCGAGACACCCTCGAGGACGTGTACGAGCCGTTCTTGCTGCAGCGCGGATTCTTGGTGCGCACACCTCGAGGTCGGCAGGTGACGCGCAAGGCGACGATGCACCTGGGTCGCAAGAGCAAGACCCCCCGCGGCGATACGCAGCAGGGCGAGCTGGATCTGTAACGCTCGCGATTCGCTACGGACACGCGGGGCCGCAGCCCTGGTCGCCGACGTCGTCGACGCAGATCTGGTCCCAGATTCCCATGCCTGCGTCGTCCATGCCGCAGCACCACGGGTCGTTGTCGCAGACGCACATCTCGATGTCAGGGTCGTTGCAGCCCGGGGTGGTTTGGGCCTCGCAGCAGCTGTCCCCGCCGGAGACCATGCACGCACTGGTGTCGATGGCGAGCGTCAGCTCGTAGTTGGTCGCGCCTTCGACATCGATGCCTTCATAGACCCGCAGGAAGTATTCGCCGGGGGGCTGACACGCCGAGACGATCGATTCGTCCGAGGTGCCGCCCAGGGAGCTGGAAATGAGCTCTCCTTCGCCGTTGGTCAGCGCCAGATCGAGGTCCTCGTTCGCGGGGCCCGCGAGCGTGCCGGTGATGACTGCGTCGTCCGAGAGCTCCAGCAGCCACCAGTCTTCGTCGTTGGGGCAGAGGATCGCTGCGTACTCGCCGTCGTCGATGGGGGACAAAGCGCCGGCCTGTGCTGGGTTGTCGTCATCCTCGGCCGCATCGTCCTCGCAGGATCCACCCCCGCCGTCGCAGCTGCCGCTGAGGGGAAGGCATTGCCGGCCGGTCGTACCGTCGACCGACGTCGTGCTCGCCGGCGAGCAAACGTAGCCCTCGGCGCAGTCATCTTCGCAAGCACGTCCGCACGATGAATCCCCGTCGGAGCCCGGTATGCACAGATCGCTTGCCTCTCCACATTGCACGTCGGCGGAGCAGCTCTCGCACAAGCCTGCGCCCCCGCTGCCTCCGCTGTTGGTGATCGCGACCTGGTACGCGCCCACAGGCGGAGCATCGGTGCGGTGGTCACAGTCGCCGTCGACGTCGTCGTTGTCGCTGGCCTGGATCAGGTACCACAGCGTGGCTGTGCTTCCCTCGGGCTCGTTCGCCACAGGGTTGGGAATCGTGGTGCTCCAGGTCCCGCTGCGCTCGTCGCCATCGCTCAGCTCCATCGTCGCGACGTTGTTGAGCTTGTCGAACTGGACCGGGTTGCCCGGATCTTCGAAGGCGTAGAGGACCGCGGGTTGACCCCGCAAACCCTGGTCGTCGGAGATCGTCGCGACGACCTCGAGGTCGAGCACGGTGTTGAAGTCGACGACGTCGTGCGCGATGTCGGGGAACTCGCCCGGGCAGCCCTCGCCGGATGGTTTGCGAAGGATGACGACGAATTCCTTCAGCGTCGGATCGTTGTCCCCGTCATCGGCCGACAGCGTGAGGCTCCACTGGTCCGCAGCATCTTTTTGCTCTCGACTGGGGCACCATTCCCACGCTCCGGTGAACCCGCCCGGGTTGGCTTCGAGAACCGAACCGGCGATCGTTGGCGCGGCTTGGGTGAGCGCGATCGAGTCTGAGTCGGGGTCCTCAACGACGACGTCGAAGCGCGCGCAGTCGGATTCGACAAGGTCGAGCACGGTGCCCTGCGAAAGGGGTCGCACAAACTGGGGGGCGCTCCCCGAACCCGTGCCACCGGTCACGGCGACGGTCGTGGAGACCGACACGTCGTGGGAGCCATCGCTGACCACGAAGTCGAAGATGTGCGTGCCGACCTGGTTGGCGGTCGGCATGTACGAGAACACCCCGCCGGAGCCATCCATGGAGGCGAGGAAGGTCGCGCTGGCCTGCACGTCGGTGACGCCCGGCGCCTCGAACGTGTACGTGAGTTCGTCACCGTCTTTGTCCGTGGCGTAGACGGTGAACGTCAGCGTCTCGCCGACCGCGACCGCCTGGGACGGCACGGGGCCCACGATGGGCGCCTGGTTGTCATCTTTGCAGCCAAGCAGAAGCAGGCCGAGTCCGAGCGAGGCCGCGAGGCCTGGGACTCGAGGCGATCGGGTCGGGGCGCTGCGCTGCGGTGACGCGTTGGCGCTCACTTGCAAACGCTCTCGTCGAAGTCGATGTCGATGTTGTAGTTGCCCGGGACTTCGCCGCCCTGATAGATGTCCACGAGCGCGTAGTAGGTCCCCGGTTCGAGGCACGGCGAGATGATCTCTTCCTCCGACCCGGCGAGGGTCGAGCTGTCGATGCTCGATAGCTCGGAGTCCAGCAGCGCGAGATCGATATCCGGAGGACTGTCGCCGCTGACGGTGATGGTGAGCCGGGCGGTCGCCAACACGTTCATCGCGAACCAGTCGTCGTTGTCCGGACAGATGATCAGGTTGTCGTTGTAGTCGCCGCTGAACGAGACGCCCTTGGCGCTCTTGGGCGTATCGTCGTCCGGGTCAAACTCATCGCCCTCGCAGCTGTCGCCGCCGCCGCCGCACACGTCGTCGGTCGGGACACATTGGCGCCCCGCCACCCCTTCGACCGAGGTCAGCGGGTTCTCGCTGCAGGCGAACCCTTCGCCGCAGCCCTCGTCGCAGTCGGTGCCGCAAAAGCTTCCTTTGGCCAGCTGCAGGCACAGGTCATTGGCCCCGCCGCACTGCACGTCGAACGAGCACATCTCGCAGATCCCGGCGCCGTCGCGACCCTCGCCGGGGTTCGAGATCACAAACGTGTGCACGCCGTTCGAGGGCGAGTTCGATCGGTGGTTGCAGCCGCCCTCAGGGTCATCGGTGTCGACCGCTTCGATGACGTAGTAGAGCGTGGCTTCATCGCCCTCGACACCCCCGGCAACCGGGTTGGGGACGATGGCGCGCCACGTCGAGGCGGTTGCGGTTCCCTCGTCGAGCGTCATGTTGGCGACGCTGAACTTGCTGAAGTCCACCTCCCCAGCGGTGATGGGGTCTTCGAGCGAGTAGTACAGGACAGGCGCCGAAATCCCGACGTCGTCGGTGAACTCGGCGACGATCGCGATGTCCTGCAGGGTGGCGCGGTCTTGAGGCGAGTGCGTGATCGTGGGGAACTCTCCTGGGCAATCGACACCGCTGCCGGGTCGAATCACAACCGGGATGTTCTTGAGGGTTGGAGGGTTCTCGCCGTCGTCGGCCGAGAGCGTGAGCTGATGTTGAAAGATCAGCTCGTCTTCGGGGCGAGGGCACCACTTCCAAACCGCCTCCTTGCCGAACGAGCCCGGGTCGATGGTGAGGGTCGCGCCTGGAAGCACCGGTGGCGCTTGGGTCAGCTCGATTTCCACGGTGTCGAGGTCTTCGACGATCACCGCAATGGAGGGGATGGTGGCGCAGTCGGCTCCGGCGTCGAGCACCGGTCCCGCCGACGGCTCGCGGAAGATCGGCGCGCTGTCGGCTCCCGACGCGCCGCGGACCTCCACGGTGATGGGGACCGTGGTGTCGAAGTCGCCGTCGGAGACGACGAAGTCGAAGATGTGCTCGCCCTCGTGGCTGGACACCGGCGTGTAGGTGAACAGACCCTGGCCGTCCGGAGTACGGGTCACCAGCGCGTGTGCCTCAATGCCCGCGATGCTCGATCGGAAGCTGAAGTTCAGCGAACCACCGTCGGGATCGGACGCGGTCAGGGTGACGCGCAGCTCCTGGCCCACGATGGCGACCTGGTTGCCGGGGTCGGCCAGCAGTGGAGGGGAGCCCTCGCTGCAGCCGGCCAACACCATCATCGCGGTGCCGCCGAGCAGCACCACGTTCGAGCGGATCATTAGGTTAAACATGTCGCGACAGCTTCAGATTAGCGCGGGCGGAGGCCGCGTGTTGGGCCTTCGACGTTGAAGACGCCAGCGTGGTTCACTTGGATCGCCGGCGCAACTGGCGGCCGAGGGTGTGGGCCTGGGTCCAACCGCTCCGGAACTCGCGCGGACTCCGCGAAGGCTGGGCGGAGACGAGCCGGTTGGGTACGCTGGGCGCGTGGAGCTTCGAGCCGCCGTCCTCCCCATCCTCTCGGTCCTCTCGGTCGTGGCCGTGGGCTCGTGCGCCGAGCCGGAGATCGGTCGCGAGCCAACCGGGCTCGAGACGCTGTCGCTGCGCTCGGTGGAACCCAAAGTTGTGTTGCCCGGGACGGTGATTCAGATCGAAGGATCGTCGTTCCTCGACAAACCACTGGGCATCTCGTCGCTCCGACTCAGCGGTCAGGTCGAAGGTCGTTCGGCGACGATCGATCTACCTGCCCAATTCGTCGACTTCGAAACGATGACGG
>CAYGTG010000354.1:6475-7675 GCA_964352485.1 uncultured Nannocystaceae bacterium
AGGGCACCTTCACTGGGCTCCTGAGCGTGATGGTCAACTACGTCCCCGACGGGACCAGCTTCTTCACGCCGCCGCTCGATGGCTCGATCGAGTTCCGTCGCGCCCTTGACCCTGAGCTGACGGATGCGACCCGCCAGGGGGCGATCTACGTCAACTCCGAGATCGAGCTAGAGGGGTCTGGATTCCTGCTCGGGGGCTCAGAGGGCAGCACCTTTGCCGTTTTGGAGGGCTGCACGGTGCCGGTGGGTGGGAACGCTTGCGGGCCCAGCAGCCGCAGCGAGATTCCGATCAAGTCGACGACGGCATACAGCCGAACCCGCGCGAGCTTTCCGTTTGCGCCGTACGTCTCGGGCATCTCGGGCGGACGCTTTGAGGGGAGGCTCCACCTGGAGAACGTGATGCCCGATGGGAGTCGCGCCTCCAGCGAAGAGATTCCCGTCGCCTATGACCTCTTGGAGACCACGGTGACCGCGGTGGGCGATGGCGGCAGCGTCGGTCAGTTCATCCCCATCGAGGGCGGAGGCTTCGTGGGGTCGGATGAAGGCATCACGCTGATGGAGCTCGAGGGCGAGTTCTTCCCGAAGAACTCCGTCGGAGGCGTACCGGTCGCCGAGCTTTCGTTCATCCCCGAGTATGTCGACGGGAGCACGGTGCGCTTCGTCGTCAACGAGCAAGACGCGCTCGCCACGGGGCTGCAGGATCTCGGCGGCATCCGGTATGCCGAGGGCACGTTCGAGGGGACGATCCGGCCGATCATCAGCTTCAACAACGAAACCGTCACCGGGGCGGCCGCAGCGATCTCGTTCGAGATTCGCCCGGTCAAACAGGTGGTCTGGGTTCAATTCACCCCCCAGTACGTGGAGAGCCTGCGGGCGTTCGGCATCCGAGCGCTCGACCAGCGGCTTCGCAATCGAGTCCTCGAGGTGATGCGCCGCGACTACCTGAGCATCAACGTCGACCTGCGCGTCACAGAACCCGAAGACTTCGCCGAGTTCACCATCCTCGAGATCACCGGGCCCGATGTGAACGGTCTGGGGTTGCTGGGCTATGACAACACCTCGGGCAAGGACGTCGACAACCAGCGCCTCAGCGACCGTATCGGCGGCGTGAACGCCGTGACGCAGGAGGTGGACGGCTATCCGGGCTACGGGGGCGTGTTCATCGAGTCCCTGATGGCGTTCTCCGAACACCCTCCCGAAG
>CAYGTG010000355.1:0-6604 GCA_964352485.1 uncultured Nannocystaceae bacterium
TCTCCAGGGCCCACGACGCGGTCATCCCAGCACCTCGAGACAAAGCGGGGCACCGAGCAGGCACAGCCGGTCGCCCAGCATGAACTCGAGGTGGGCACCGAGGCCCAGGGGGCGATCGCCGAGCGTCGCGCCGACTCCGGGGGCGAGGTCAAAGGTCACCAGCCCGCGATCGAAGAGCACGCGCGCGGGCACCCTGATGTCTGGCGCGAGCCACAGAGGCCCGCCATTGGGCAGAAACAGCATCCATGGCTCGTTGGGGGCCGCACGGACCAACGCGCCATGGACCGCACCGGCCTTGCCCTCGACCGGAACGATCTCGAGCTCGGAGGCCATGCCCAGCGCCAGCATCCCGGGTCTCTCCAGCGGGGTGGCTTCGCCGGGGATCAGCGCTTCTCCGTCCCAGAAGGTTCCGAGCTTTGAGCCCAGGTCTGTGGCCGCCAGGCGGGTCCGACCCTCCAGCGGCTCCAGCGAAAGCCGGACGTGTTCTCTGGAGAGGCGCGGGGCGGGAAGGGTGATGTCGGCGCCGGGCGAGCGGCCGATCTCGAGGTGGCGGCTCATCCGGACCGCGGTGACCCGGCCCTGGCCCCACGCGAGGTCGACGCGGTCGCGGTCGATCACCCGAGCGCGCAGCCATTGACGGCGCTCGATCAGCGACGGGGGAAGCCCGATCGCGGCCGCCCGATGTGCCTCGGAGGCGAGCACGGGCAACGCAGGCGCGTCGTGTTCGGCCAGCAACTCCTGGGCGAGGCGTCGTTGCCCGGCCGCGACGGCCTCGTCGAACTCCCGCAGCAGGTCCCGCTCGCGCTTGCGGGTGTCGTCGAGGCGTTCGAGCACGGCGAGCACCAGCTCAAGCCGTGCGATCTCTCCGCCTTTTTCGTAGACGCGGGCTGCTCGCCTCAGCAGGCCCAGGGACTCGTAGCTCTCGCCGGCCCGCGCGAAATGCCCGGCCTCTTCGAGCGCTCTCGCGGCCTCGAGCTCGAGGGACCGGATCCGAGACGCATCGGTCTCGGCGTGGCGCTCGTCGAGCAACATCTCGGCCAGGGCGAAATGTAGCGTTCGGCCCTGGGGCGTGTTGCCCGGATTCCGCGCGCAGCCCTCGCGCAGGACGTCGAGTCGGTCCCCCGGATCGCGGAGCGTGCGGGCGTGCTCGATGCGCAAGAGCGCGGCCTGTGCGTGCTCCCCGGCGTGCTCGAACACCCGCGCGGCTTCCTCGAGCTCCCCGGCTTCCTCGAGCGCGAGGGCGGCCCGAACCTCGGGGCGAAGCGTCGAGCGCCGGGATAGCCGCACCCGCCCGGTGGGGTCCAGGCGTGCCAGTGCGTTCTCCGGGTGTGTGAGCGGGTCGTTTCCTCGCGCCAGGGGCCGTTGCCTCCGGGGGCGATCTTAGCAGTCCCTGGGCGCGCCGACACGGCCCCCGCGGGAACGATTCACCTGCTAGTGTCCTGCGCCGTGGCTTCAGCCCTGCTCGAGCCCGTTGCGGCGGGACAAACGCGATTCCGAATGCAAGGCCTGGCGCCCGACGCCCGCGGAATCGCGGTGGGTCGGGAGCTCCTCCTGGTGTTCGCCTCGATCGACTGGCTGGTCTCTTTCCTTGGGGCGTACAGCGATGAGGCCAGCCTCGACGAGCTCATCCCGACGATGACGCTCGAGCACGCGCGCCGCGAAGGGGGCGGACATGCGATGTTGATGCGCTGCGGAGCCGGTGATGGGTACGCCGTCGACCGGATCTCACGGCTGTGCATGGCCGCCCGGGGCGAGCTCTATTCGGGGGCCGGGTCCGTGTTCCTTCGGTGGCGAGAGCGCGACGCTCCGTTCGGCTATGACGTCGTCGAGCCCATCGTGCCAACGGGGGACGACGTGACGGTCGTCGAGCCCACGCACATGTCGCGGTATCAAACCCTCGATCGGATCGACCCCGTCGAGCTGATTCAGCGACTCCAGCTGCGGCCGATGCCCATGCCGTTGGGCGGCGTCTCCAGAGACCCGGAGCTCCTCGGCATGCGCGAGATGGCCTTGGTGCTCGTCTCGGCCGGGCTTGCGGAGCGGGTGCTTCAGTATCTGTGGCAGTCCGAGGTGCCCATGGCCGGCTACTACGTGCAGCTCGACAGCGACGTCCGTCCCAGCTTGCTGTTGCGACTGCGTCAGCCGGCCCCGCGCACCCTCGATGTCCTGGCCGGGATCCCGGGAATCGATCTCTTTGCTCCGGTCAGCTCGCGCGCCGCCGTCGAGATCGGCTACCGGCATGCGATCTCTCTGTCCTCGGCCCAGAGCTGTTTTCCAGGCGAAGAGATGTTTCTGTTTCGGGGGCGGGTGGGTCGCGTCGAGCGTCTCAGTGGTCCACCGCGATTCGTCGACGGTCGCCATCTGGTCGAATCGACCGGCGTGAACCAACTCCGAGAGGTGGGGCAGCTGCGGGATGCGGAGCTAGCCCCGCTGCGGGTCGAACTGCAGGTTCGGGCCACCACGGCGCCCAAAGAGCCCCGCGGCACCCTCATCGCCTGGTCGCAGGTCAGCCTGCTGCGAAATCTCGTCTACCTCATTCCGCCCAGCGCCCTGGCGGCGTCGCGGGTGGTTCCCCTGGATGAAGGCGTCGTTGTGCTCACCGGTTCATCGTTGGGGCCGCGCTCCGCGGCGTCGGCTGCGGGCATCGGGGCGGGGGTCATCGTGCCGCTGGGTCGGCGCTTGGGAGAATCCGCTCCCGGCGTTCTCCTGCCCGAGGGCTACGAACTGTGGCCGCGGGTTCGGCCCACGCTGCTCCGGCAGCTTCTCGGGCTGGGCCCCGAGGATCACGCGCTGTTCCTGGGACCGGACCGAGCTCCGATCCGCGTTGGCCCCGACCAGCTGCTGCCGCTGGATGCGGCGCTGATCGGGCGTTTGACGCTCGAGGAGGCGCAGATTGTCGACCCTTCGGCGCCTGCGCTGGCGGCGGGGTCGGTCCGGAACGAAAAACTCGGTCGCTTCGCTCTGTGGGGATTTGGGGGGCAGGCCCCGATCATGGGTCGCGACGACGAGCGAGGACCAGGACAGTAGGACCCGCCGTGCCGGCAACCTTCGATCAGTTTCTCGGCGGCTTCATTCTGCCGTTGCTCGGCGGCGGCGCGGTGCACGTCGGTCGCCCTCTGCGGACTCGAGAGCGGGACCAATGGCTCGGCGACGTGACCCGCGCTGGGTCGGCGCTCGCGTATCTGCGCTTGCGTCGAGCCCAAGAACTCACCCCGCACCCCGCGTTGCCCGATCCCGACGATGAGGAACTCTCGCTATGGATGGGGCTGCACAACACCTTCGCGTTCGATCACCCGGACCGCTCGAGGGTGTGGAGTCGCGCCAGCGTATGGCGGCGGGTCGAGGGGGCCACACGCACCCTGCTCACGCTTCCGTTTCCCAGCACCGTGGGTGCAGCCGTGGCCAGACACGTGAGCGTTGGCGCGTTCCTCGAGTCGCAACGCACGGACACGCTGCTGACCAACGCCAGCGGAGAGCATCGCTTCGCGGGACAGGAGCCGCCGCGGCGGTTGTTCGGAGGTCCATCGGTGGGGACGGCGCGGATCGAGACGCGGCCGTGGCTCACGTTGCCGCATGCACCCGAGGCGGGTCGCCTGATCGACGACGCGCTTCGTGCATCTCCGCTGACCTGTCTGCTGGAACCGCGACGCGCCCCGTCGGGCTGGTCTCCGCTGCTGGCTACGGACGCGCTGCACGAACGCGGCTTGGCCCGAGCGATCGTCTATCACTGGGCCCAAGGGAAAGACTGGATCCAGGTGGGCGGGGCGGTGATGTCGGCGCTGCTGCCGTCGGTCGCACCCAAGCCTACGACGCCGCTGCCTCCGCGCCCCGGGGGGATGCTCGCCCTGCCCGGAGCCGTGCCGGCCTCCGACCCCGAGTCCCTCAGCGCGCTCGTTGGGGCGCTGATTCACCTCCACTTCCTCAAGGTTCTGGAGTTCGATGCTCGCTTGGGGCTCGCGCTGGGCAGCCGGGACCCCGGTGTCCTGGCGTTTCTTGCCCTTCCCCTGCTGCTTCCAGCCCTGAGTTCGAGGCTGGGATCACCGCTGTCGGGGACCGCCTCACGCGGCGCCGGTTTGGGACTGGAGAGCTTCGAGGCGGGAGCCAACCGGCTGTGGACCGAATACTTGGACCACGTGGGTGAGCTGGTGCCGAAGGCGGCGGTCGAGAATCTGCTAGCCGGCCTTGTGCCCGCCATCGTAAAACCTGCGTGATGACGCAGACGTCACCCGCGCCGCCTCCGCCCGGCAACGCGCCCGCGCCCTCGAATCCCCCTTCGATCTCGGATCTTGCGCGCCGACTCCAAGACGGAGCGCGTCAGCTCGAACAGCAATTCCTGGGCAAGGAGGAGATCATTCGCCTCCTCTTCGTCAGTGCGCTCGCCGGCGAGCACCTGGTGATGGTGGGTCCTCCGGGCACGGCCAAGTCCGCGCTGCTTCGCGGCTTTGCCCAGGTGATCGAAGCCGAGTACTTCGACTATCTGCTCACGCGCTTCACCGAGCCCAACGAAATCTTCGGACCGGTCGACATTCAGGCGTTCCGGCAAGGCTCGTACCGGCGCCGCACCGAAGGGATGCTGCCCGAGTCTGAGGTCGTCTTCCTCGACGAGATCTTCAAGGCCAACAGCGCCATCCTCAACAGCCTGTTGACCGTGCTCAACGGACGCCGGTTCACCCACGGCAACCAGTCGATGCGGGTGCCGCTGATCTCGATGTTCGCGGCCAGCAACGAGGTGCCGACCGACGATGCGCTCTCTGCATTGTTCGACCGCTTCTTGCTGCGGGTGCGGGTCGACTATCTCGACTCGTACCACTTCCGAGGGCTGCTCCAAAAAGGCATCGAGCTCGAGGCTCGCGGGATGGATCCCGATGCCAAGGCGCTCACCCCTGTGGTCACCGCGACCGAACTCCGGGCCCTGCAGCGCAACTTCGGCAACCTGCTGTCGTTCAACGAGGAATTCTTGGCCACCTTCAAGGGCCTCGCATTTCAGATCCGCTCCGAGGGACTCGGGCTCTCGGATCGCCGGATCGTCAAGATGCTCAAGCTGTTCGCGGCCTCCGCCGTCTTCGACGGTCGCACGAAGGTCAACGACAGCGACTTCTTCGTGCTTCGGCACGTGTGGAACACGCCCGAACAGGAGGAAATCCTGCAGGAGATCGTCGGCCCCGTACTCGACCAGTGGTACGAGCAAAACCCCGATCAGGCCCGCATCGGCGCCACGCCCACCAACCTCAGCGATCTGCTCGAGGAACTCAAGGTCATTCGCGAGACGCTCACCAGCAGTGAGGTGCTCTCGGACATGCAGCTGTTCAGCCAGCTGCGAAACCTTGGTGACATCAAGGCCGCGCTCACGCGCATGCCCAACAACCCTACGGCCGCCCGCATGATCGGTGAGGTCGACAAGCTGCTGGAGACGATGTTCGCCTCCAGCCGCTTCGTGTAGCGGTTCTCCTCCGCAGATTGCTCCTTCATGGCGCGCGACACCGCTGGTGGGCCGAATACCGGCACCGGACCTGGGCCCGGGCCTGGATTCGAACGGCAGGTCGGGACGATGGCCATGTCGCAGCTCGAGGGGACCGGTGCCCTCGCGCTGATGCGGGCGGTTGCGTGGCACAACGCGCTGGGGAGGCTGGGGTACGCGGTGCCGCTCGTCGTCGTGCACGACCTTGGATGCCTGATCTCCGGTCTGGGCAAACCCGCCGGGCAGGTGCGCGGCTTGGGCGACCCCGAGATCTGCGAGGCCTGGCGCCGGTTGCTGCTCGAGCTGGGGGAGTCCGAGCTGGTTCGCACGCAGGCGGGCTGGAAACACCGCGACGCGATGGTGGGCGTCGTACTGGCGCGGGTGTTCTCCACCATCATTCCGCAGCTTCCCGAGGATATCCGCGTGCTGCGCCCCACGATGCTTCCGGTCGATGTGGTGCAGTACGCCCGGGTCGAGCCCACCTCGGCGTGGGGGCGGTACGACCAGAGCGAAGCGCTGGCGTGGCTGAGCACGATGACGACGCATCGGTTGCTCCCCATCCTCGAGGTGGAACAGGTCGACCTGGACGCGCTGCGGTTGCTTGGGCTGTTTCGAGGCGGCGATGCACTGCCGGGTATCGATCTGGCCGATCTCTACAACGTCATCATTTCGCCGTCGCTGGCCGACGTCGTCGACTTCTCGATGGAGCTGTTGCCGAGCATCCTCGAGATTCGCCGAGAAGGGGGACAGCAGTCGTTCTCGATCGACGGCTATGCCTCGCTCGAGCGGCGCGGAAACCTCGACGACCTGGTGCTCACCCAGCTTGCCTACGACGAGGACGTGTTCGAGCAGAGGCTCGTGGACAACGAGCTGTTCTACTTCACCCACGAAAAGCAGATGGACAACGAGCGGAGGCGGCACCAGGTGCTCGTCGACGGATCTGCCTCCATGCGCGGCGTGCGGGAGGTGTTCGCTCGAGGGCTGGCGCTGGCGCTGTGCAAGCGGCTGGCGATGCTTGGCGAAGACGTCAGCCTGCGGTTCTTCGACTCGCGCCTGTACGAAGGCGTGAAGGTAAGCGGGAGCGGGAGTGCGGAGGTGCCCTACGCCCTGCAGTTCCGGGCCGAGCGCGGTCGCAACTACGCTCGG
>CAYGTG010000355.1:6614-7672 GCA_964352485.1 uncultured Nannocystaceae bacterium
CGCTGGCCGCACCGCGGCGCAAGGAAGGCCAGGCGCTGGTCTACCTGTTGACCCACGGAGAATGTCAGCTGCCGCCGGACGAACTCGCGTTGCTCAGCTCGCGGGCGCCGGTCTATGGGGTGTTCATTCTGCCCAGCGGGCCGTTGGAGCTCCCGTACCTCGACTCGCTGCACCGGGTTCACGTCATCGATTCCGACGCGATCTCGCACGGCCGTCGAGCCCACAAGGCGCGGCAGATCATCGCGGAAGTGCAAAGTGACCTCGACGGCGGGCGCGTGAAACGAGCGCGCCGACCCAGTGGTGGAGGGCGGCGCTCGTGATCGATACCGCGGTGCTGTGGGTCCGCGCCGAGGCCAACATTCGGGCCGGACGACACGCCGATGCGCTCGTGCACCTGCGGCATCTGGTCGAGGTCGTCGACCGCATCGACTTCGAGTACGAAGAGTGGCTGCGCGCGATGGGCGAGAGCCTGCGGGCGCTCGCCCACTGGCGTGAGGCGGCGGGCTGCACCGCGTATCTGGGAGCGACAGAGGTTCCCTCGGCCGAAGCGTTTGCGGCCGCCGTCGCGAACGTCGAGGCGGGGGACGACGGTGCGCTTCGGGGGATGCGGCTGCGGGGGATCTACATGGCCCGTGCCGGACACCACGCCGCGGCGGCCCAGTGGTTTGCGGCGGCCCGTATGCCGGTCCACCAAGCCATCGCCCTCGAGCGGGCTGGCGAAGACGCGGCCGCCTCGGAGCTGTGGCAGGTCATCATGACCTCGGAAGAGCTTCGTGAGCGCCGCTACGAACTCGCGCTGGCGAAGATCAACTATGGCTTGTGCCTGCTTCGGCTCAAGCACGAGCGGGCCCGCGCGGCGCTGGCGGATGCGACGACCGCGGTCGAAGAGGTCGCGGACTGGTTCGAGACCGAAGGTCTGCGGGAGCGGGCCTTCGACTGCTACCAGCTGCTAGCGCGCATTGGGGCCGAAGCCGGAGCCTTCGAGAATATCGCGGAGGGCTACCTCAACAGCGTCCGCATCCTTCGCAACGATGGACTCAAGCTCGACGCGCTTCGGC
>CAYGTG010000356.1:0-7665 GCA_964352485.1 uncultured Nannocystaceae bacterium
AGGAGCGAAAAATCCTTCGCGATCCGCCGCGCCGGGTTTCTCAACAGGCTGCTAGGCCGCGCGCGCTGCGCATCTGGATGCATCCTCAACCGGTCGCGTCTCGGAGCTGGTCGGCGGTGATGGCCTCGGCGGTGCGTCGACCGGAGGCCATCGCACCGTCGATGGATGCCTGGTCGAGGTAGTCGCCGCACAGGTAGACGCCGCTGCGATGGCGAACGGGTCGCCGCGCGGGCTCGAGTGCGCCGACCGGCTGTGCGGGAAGAGCTTGGCCGATCACGTAGTGGCGCAGCGGATCCCAGGATTGGACCTGTTCCCCGAACCACGTCTGGGCCTGAACAAGGACGGCCGCTCGCAGATGCGCCGGGTCGTCTGCTGCCCCGAGGCAGGTGGCGCTGATCAGGTGCTTGCCGGCGGGCGCGAGATCGGGACTGACCACCGAAGCGATATGGAGGTTGTTGATGGGGCCCCCGCGGACAGCGTCCAGATGCAGGGCCCGGCGGGTGCTCGGGGCTTGGTCGGCGGCAAAGTAGAAGCAGGTCACGGCGCGCCAAGGCGGGACCTCGATGCCTCGCACGAGTTTCGCGGCGGCGGTTGCCTCGGTGGCGACCACGACTGCAGAGGCTTCCAGCCATGGGCCGTCCTCGAGCCGCACGCCATCGGGGCGCACCTGCGCGACCGCCGTCTCCAGAGAAAGGGAAGCCGGAGGAAGGCCGGAGGCGAGTTGTTTGGGGATGGCCGCCATGCCGGAGGCGGGGACGCTCGCGTCGCCTGAGGCGAACATGCGGAAGACGAAGCGGAAGAACCGCGCGGTCGTGCTCAGGTCCGGCTCCAAAAATACCCCGCCGAGAAAGGGGCGGAAGAACTGCTCGATGAATCGTTCCGAGAACCCACGCGATTGGAGGTACTCGAGCGTCGTGCAGTCGGGGGTCGAGAAGGCGTCGTAGTCCCCGCCCCGCAGGACGTCACGACGCAGGCGGAGAACTTCGATCTTGTCCCGCAGCGTCGCGGAGCGGGCGAAGAGCGTCGGCAGCATGGACGCAGGAGCGCGCAACGGGTCGCCGATTGTTTCGAAGCGGCGGCCCGTCCACAGCACCGCGCCGGGATCAAACGCGCGAAGCTCGAGTGCATCGAGGTCGAGGTGTTTGGCGAGCTCGGGATACCCGGTCAGCAGGACCTGAAAGCCGCGGTCGAGCCGAAACCCATCGACTTCGTCGGTCTGGACTCGCCCCCCCACCGCGCGGTCTCGCTCGAGCACCCGGACCGCGATGCCCTGTGCGTGCAGCGTCCGGGCGCAGGTCAACCCCGCCAGTCCTGCTCCGACAACCACGACCGGCTTGCTCACCCAACTCGAATAGCAGGATGGCTAAGGGTCCGCCGTTCGATCGCCCCTGCGGCATCGAAAATCGCGCTGTTGGCGGCAGTCTGCAACAGGCGGCCTGACACCCCGCGGTGTGGTCCGCCGGCGGCACTGTTGTTTTCAGGCAACGGTGGTGGCGAGAGGATCCGTCGCAACCCTATGAAATCCTGATCGGAATGGCACGTGCAGCTCCCCGTTTCATGCGTGCGTGGTGGCAAGTGTTGGTGGCGGCGGTCGTGATCCTCATTCCGGTGCAGAGTCGAGCCGGCGACCGACTCAACGCGGCCCGGCAAGAAGCCGGGGCATCCGCGCCGAGCCGCTCGAGCTCGAGCTCGAGTTCGGGCGGGTACGAGGACGAGGACGAAGACGAAGGTCTGCTGTCCGCCATCGTCGGGAGCCTCCTCAGCCCGCGCGAAGACGAAGAGGCCTCCGAGTGCTGCACGAACCGGCAGAGCGTCCTCGACGATCGCCGCGGCTTCTTGCCGTATCCCTACGCCCACGGCCGAGAGGGATACATGGTGCGCGCAGCCCCGGACTCCAAGGTCGACTCCGATACACGGCACGTCGTGATGCGTCTGGGGGCCGAGGGCGCATTTTTGTATGAAGACGTTTGGCGGTCCTCCGCGCAGCTTCGCGTGATGATGCCGCGGTTCTACGTCCAGGGGCGCTACGACCTCATGCTGGAGGGACCAACGCCGAGGTTGGATGGGGACGTCGAGGTGTCGGGCGGCGTTCGTGACCGCTTGCACTTCGGAACCTTCGAACTCGGTCCGCAGTTTTCGGCCGGCGAGCGACTTGCGGTGCGCTTTGGTGTGGTCGGAAACATCATGTTCGATGACCGGCGATCGTTGCCGCTGGATCCCACGGTCACGCCCGGTCTTGGGGCGGCCGCCGAGTTCGACCTGTATCCAATCCGGCCGCTGGTGTTGTCGGGACGAGGCGCCATCATGCGGCTGGGCGACACGGTGTTCATGGAAGCCCGCGGAACCCTAGGCGTCGCGATCAACCGCGTGGAGGTGTTCGCCGGATACGACCACCGAATGGTCGGTGACGTCGCCCTGGGTGGACCCGTCGTGGGAGCCGCGATTCGGTTCTAGATCGAGAGCGTCTCCAGGTCGTCGTCGTCGTCGTCGTCGTCGGTCAGATGGAGCAGACCGACCACGTCGCCGGCTTGCACGAGGACCGGGATGGCGAACAAGGGCTGCCGCGCGGCTTGGTGCTGGGCCGCGATCAGGTCGATGAACCGGCGCAGGTCATCTTCATCCTGGGCGCCCGGGGTGACGTACGCGTGCCCACGACATGGAAGGCCAACGACGAGCATGTTGCAGTCCAGACGCGACTCCAGCTCCCGCATGAACGATGGCTCGAGCACCGACTCGCTCGCGTAGTACGAGCCATGGACGTCGAGCACCGAGAAGGTGTCGTAGCTCAGCAGCGTCAGATCGAACGAGAGCGAGGTGAGGCTCGAGCGTGCCGCTGCGCGAATCTCGATGAGTCGCTGGGACTCGTTCGCGAAGAATTCGAAGTGGTCGCCGCGATCGATGCCGTAGGCCACATGCGGAAGCTCGACGGTGTCGCTCCACCTCGTCGTGTCCCCGATCAGGGGCTCGCACAGCGCGGAGGTTGCACCGATCCACTGGGGCGGCTGCAGGCTCGGCAAGATGCGGCCAGGGGCTGTGATCTCGGTCATGGCCTCGCGCTGACTCAGGCCGCCTCGAGCGTGATGTCGACCGACGTGGCGCCGCGAACCTTCACGTCGACGGTTGCCGGGACAAAGCCTACGGCGCTGGCCTCGAGCGTGTAGCGACCGGGGCGGCTGACGAGGCGATCGAAGCGTCCGTCGCGGGCCCGAGCCGTCCATTGCTCGCCGGCCTGCAGCTGAATCTCTTTGACCACGATGGTGGCCTCGACGGGCGTTCCGTCGGCCGCGCGCACGTGGCCGGAGATGCGCGGTCCAGCGTAGACACGACCGAGCAGGGTCCGCCACAGGGGCCGGGTGGCTTCGACTGCGCGCGCACGAACCTCGAGCGAGGGATTGTGATGCGAGCCTTCCACGATGTACGCGGCCGTGCCGAAGCTGTGCATCAGCCAGTCTTGGTCGCTGCCCGAGACGGGGTATCCGTTGGCCCGAACCTTGATGAGGCGCCCGTTGGGCTGCTCGAGGCCGGACGCCTCCATCTCCTTGGCGATGACAAAGGGAACGTTGGGGCTCGGCGCTTCGGCGTCGCCAACGGTGTACGGCACGAAGATCGCGTTGCCGACCGTGTGAAATGAAATTGAGGCCGCGAAGTGTTGGCGGTCGCCCAGCGATGCCATCGCCCAGGATTCTGGCTCGGAGAACGGGTGGGGCCCGCGGTAGTACTTGTTGCCAATGACGCCGCTGCTGCCGGGGGTCGTGCCCCAGCCAAACCCATAGTTGCGGTTGAGGTCGACGCCCTCGAACGGGTCGTGAAAACCGTCGAGGTTGGTGTCCCGACCGTTCTTGCGGCCGGCGAAGCGCGACTCCTCGAGGAACATCCAGTTGCCGTCGGGGTTGACCATCGGCACCACCCAGATCTCCATGCCGTCCACCCAGCGGGTGACCTCGCGGTCTCGACCGTAGTTCTCGAGAATCTGCGCGGCGGCGTCGAGGGGGTATTCGACCGAGAGCAGCTCGCTGGCGTGGTGGGAGCCGTTGAGCAGGACGCTGGGCTCGGACTCGGCGGCGGTGGGGTTGTCGGAGATCTTCAGGCCCCATATCGGGCGGCCTTGGTGGCTGCGACCGAGTTCGACCAGCGTGCTGATGTCCGCGTACTTCTCCTGGTAGCCACGCAGAATCGCCTCGAGCATCTCCACGTTCTTGTAGCTCAGCTCGAGCCTGAACCCGCGCCGGGTCGAGACCGGGCCCTTGGCCGCGTGGGTTCGGTACTCGGGGTCGAAGGTCTTCCACGGGACGTTGGAGTCGGCGGCGAGCACGTCGACGCCCGCTCGCTTGATGCGCTCGAGGCCCACGGTGTCGGTGAACACGACCGCCTGCGCGGTGCCGTCGGCCGCGGTGATCCGCGTCTTCACGCCGCGGCGGAGGTCGCTGGGAAGATCGCGGACCGACGCGCTGGAGATGAAGACAAACCGGGTGTTCCCGAAGGGAGTGGTCCCGGGATCGGCGTCGAGTCCGTAGCGCTTGATGGCCCCGTATCGCCCCGAGCCCTTGGCCTTGGGAGCCGGGGTTCGCGTGTCCATGGCACTGAGCAGCCCGAACCGCATCGCTTCGGCGTTCTTGCCGGCGCGAAAGCCCGCCCGGCCGTCGGCATAGGTCGTCTCGTGCAGCGCGAGCGAGCCCAGCCGATCGAGCGAGTCGCCGTCGTAGACGGTCGCGATGATCTGTGGGCCGACGAGGTAGATCACCACCTCGATGCTGCTCGCGCGCTGGAGTCGGGGGATCTCGATCGGGGGCCCGATCGGCAGCGCGGTTCCTTTGTCCCAGCGCATGAGGCGAGCCCCATCGGTGTCGAAGGCGAGCTCGTAGCCCGACAGCTCGCGCAGGTCGATGCCGGCTTGGGCCCGGAAGATGACAGACGCGTCGATGCGCTTGCCAGGACTCAGCCGGGCACGAACCAGGCCGTCGGCGACCTCTGTGACACCCTTCTTCACGAGCCAGAACCGGTTGCCGCTCGCCTCCTGCGTTCCAGGGTCGAGCTGCCCGTCGTGTTCTGCCCAGGGCCCGAGCTGGTCGGCCTCGCCCGCGACCGGGCTCTGTTTGGGCAGGGCTCGCCCGTGCAGAATCGCCTCGCGGTCTGGGTCGAAGTCGGGGAAACCGGAGGCCGATGCGACGCCAACCCACAACCAGCAGATCATTGCGGTCATGGCGGCGACGAGTCGAGCGGCACGCATGGCCCTGTGATCATGACATGGATCCCGCACGCTTCCCGAGGGCAGGGCGCCGTCGAGACCGCTCTTCATCGTGACCTGCGGCATTCGGGCGCCTTCGCCTCTCACTCGCTGCCCATGGGGAACCCGAGCAGCGTCACGTCTCCGTGGTGGCCTGGGATGCGATCCTCGAGCAGCTTTGGGATGCTCTCGTAGCCGTCATGCGCGATCCGTTTTTGGTGGAACGGGCCCCATGACACGCTGTGATGCCAGTGCCCGGTCTGCTGGAATCCGCCGCGGGAGTTGGTCTGCAGCACCACGCTTTGCGCGTCCATCGGCAGGCCCAGGACGTTGGCCCGGTACGCCTCGGTCACGGCGCCGCCCCACGACGACGGCGCGTTGGAGGTGTAGTAGACGCGCACGGGGACCTCGAGTTTGCGGGCGAGGGCGCCCACCTTCGCCAGCGCCCCGGCCTCACGCAGCAGGTCTCCGCCGACGACCCGCAGTCGTCCTTGCTGCACGAGGCTGCGGATGTACGCGTAGTTGTCGTCGTGGGCCAGCCACCCATAGTCGCCGGCCTTGGGGTTGGCCTTTCGTTTCTCTTGGTAGTACGGGGCGAGCTTGTCGGCGGTGGCCATGAAGCCAGCCCGCTGTCGCTGCCGGATGGTGTCGTCGCTGAATGCATCGTCGATCACCTCGAGGGCCTTGTTCCGACCCGAGGGCGCGAAGAAGGCGACGAAATCGTCCGGGGTCTCCGCCGCTTCGATCAGCGCAAACACCCGGCGGTGGTTGTTCACAACCCGGGGGTCGTAGTCCATCACCCACGCCCACTGCGAGCGCGCGGCAGCAATGGTGCTGTAGTTCTGGTCCGAGCCGATCCCCACGTAGGCCCCACCTAGATTCTCCACGTAGCCGTTCCACAGATAAGAGCGCGGCTCGTTGGTCATGATGTACGGGAACGGATCGCGACAGGTGGTCTCAGACCGACCGCCCTTGGCCTGCGCATCGCCCCACGCCTCACGTACCTTGGCGTCGCAGATCCTCTTGTCCTCGATCGGATCATCCTCGAGCGCCGCGACGAGGTCGAGCGAAGCCTTGGAGGGCGTCTCGAGCGTTGCGGGCACCTCTCGCTTGGCGGTGAGCTGCGCCGGTGGGTAGGCGGTGAGGTAGGGATTCTCGGTCGCGCAGCGCATGCCCAACCGGTGGCTCCCGGTGTTGAGCTTCTCCAGTCGTCGATGGGATCCACGCGTTCGGTGCTTGGGCCAGTACCAGCTGCCACCGCGGAGGATGCGTTCGCCCGTGCAGGGGTACGCCCCGTCGCATGGGCCCTGAGGATCGAGCCCGTTGCAGGCATCGCCGCACGCCTCGACGCTCTCGATTCCGGCGCTCGAGGTCCACTCGTAGCCGTTGCCGGCCATCTCGTGCAGGCCGTAGTGGCCGGCGGGAAACGAGCCGACCGGTTGGGTCGCATGCTCGTTGCAGTCCCACCGGTGGGCCTTGCCCGGGTAGGGTTTGCAGCCGTACGGCGCACACTCGCGAAAGACGGCTCGTTCGCAGGTCGGTTCCTCGTCTCCCCAGGGGTAGAGTTCTCCGTCGGGTCCCCGCGCGGCCTTCTCCCACTCCCACTCCGTCGGGAGGCGTTTTCCGGCCCAGGCGCAGTAGCTTCGGGCACGGTGCCAGTCCATGGGCATCGCCGGCTGATCGCCCGCGACAAACGGCTTCATGATGGTCTGCGTCCGGTTGATGCGGACCTTGCAGGCACCCGCCTCGTGACAGGCATCGTACTCCGCATTCGTCACCTCATAGCGGTCGACGTAGTAGGTGCTGAGGATGATCTCGCGCTGCGGAGTCTCCTCGGGCTGGCCATCGTCGTAGCCCACGATCGCTGGGCCCCCGGGGATGCAGACCATGTTCTTCGGGGCTTGCACGCACGGCGCGAATGCAAACGAAAGCACCGCGGCCGCGCCCGCCTCGTTCACGGCGGTGACGGCCTCGAGCAGCGTGTCTGCCGTGGCGGTGTCGAGGAGGTCGACGGCGATGGTGGGTCCAGCGCCGTCCAGCGCGCTGCCCATGGCCTCGAGCGTGGCGCCCTCGGCGATGCGCGCGTCGTCGCGGTACAGCGCCCAGCCGGACCCCCGGCTGCGAAGGATGGCCGACGCATCGTCGGCCGCCGGGCGGCCCAGCGGGGCCGACGAGGTCCCGACCTCGAGCTTCAGCTCGGTCCCCGGAGCAACCGCGCTGGCCCACAGCTGCCTGATGGCGCCCACCGTGCTGCTCGCTTCGGCACTGAGGATTCGTTCACGCGCGTCCCCAAACACAGCTGCGAGCTTGGGGTGGTCATAAACGGCTTGATACGCGTCGTCGACCCGGCCCGGAGCCTCCGCCGGTCGAAGCGAGCCGACCGGGTTGCCGCCCACGCTCAGCGCGCTGCCGGTGATGGCGAGCGTGACGCTCGCTGGAGC
>CAYGTG010000357.1:0-7663 GCA_964352485.1 uncultured Nannocystaceae bacterium
ATCGTCGGCAGGAGCATCGTCCGCAGGAGCGTCGTCCGCAGGAGCGTCGTCCGCAGGAGCATCCGAATCAGGCGTGGCCGGTTCGTCGGCTGGGCTGGTCGATGGCGCGGGAGCGTCGGCATCCGCGGCGGCAGCGGGCTCGGAGGCGAGGCTCATCGCGAGCGCAGCATGTAGAAGACGGACGAACACGGGGGCGCATCCTACCCGCGTGTTCCTCCCCCGCAAAGTGCGGCGGGCCACCTCACCGGGACGTGTTCAACCCGCGGGCTACGATGCCGCCAGGGGGCGCTCCGCAAGGAACGGGCTGGCGAGGCTCACGGGGACTTCACGCTCGCAGGTGTCGTCGACGCCGCCCGAGGAAGGGGAGCAGGGGCAAGACGAAGGCCCACAGCGGCGCGGACGTGCCGACGCGGCATCCGCCCTGTGTGCTGTCCTCGGAGTTGGCGCCGGCGTCGGTGTCCGCGCTTGGGGGTCCGGTGGTCTCCCCAGAGGCCGTCTCGGATCCCGGCGGGTCGGAGGGCGAGCCGCCCGAGGTCCCCTCGGAGCCCGAGTCCGCGGACCCCGTCGAGCCTTCGGGCATCGGTGGGGGCTCTTCGGGGGGCTCGTCGGGCACGTCCTGGGTGGTCCCCAAGTAGTAGATCGCGTTGGCCATGACCTGGAAGTTGTTCCCGTCGCGGTCGTCGGTGGCCAGGGGTTGCGACTCCCCCGGCTGATAGAACACCACGTGGCCAGACCACGTGGGACGACGGAGGTCGTAGCCGAGGATCTGCGGGCCAGCGTAGTCACTCATGAACAGCAGCTCAAGGCGCTCGCGTCCATCGAGGAAGAGCCGCGTGTTGGGGTAGCGCTCGTCGGGAGCGTTGGTGAAGCTGGGATACGAGTCGGCGGGGATTCGCAGCTGCGGTGCCTCGAACTGGGTTTGGTCGGTGAAGGCGAGCGCGTTCGTCGTGACGAAGTGGTCGGAGGAGACGGCGATGACGCGTTGCCCAGATTGCTCGAGCGAGATCTCATCGGCAACCCCGCCGAGCAGCTGGAGGATGGGGGTCTTGCCTTCACCGGTGTACAGGCCGTGGTGGAACACGAGCACGCCGCCGCCACGCTCGAGCACGGCTCGCGTTGCGTCGGTGAGGTCTCCCTGCGCGTTGGCACCGGAGCAGTAGGTCGCGGCGCGGTGCGCAAAGTAGATGAGGACGTCGGTCTCCGGCAGCGCGGCGAGCCCCTCGTCGACGCAGGCACTGTCCGCGTCGACCAGTGAGCCGATCGAGAGCCCAGAGTCGTCCGCCCCAAGGGCCGCGACGATGTCCCCGGGTTGGGTCAGTTGTGCGTCGGAGAGGCCGTGGGGGTTCACCTCGTCGCCGATGAGGGTGATGTTCAGCGGCTCATGACGCGGGACGGACGCGGCGAGCGCGGTTCCCGAACTGAGGAGCACGGCGAGGCCGAAGGTCGAGGAAAGCGCGCGCACGGTGCCCGCTCCCTAGCACTGTGTACAGGGGTCGTCCCGCACTTTTGTTCTGCCAGGCCGGTTGGGCCCATCCCCGCCTGAGATCACAGACGCTCTCGGGTACGCGGGCCATTTGCGGCCTGCTACGCTCCGCTCGTGGACCAGGACCTCGCGCGGGTGGGAGCATCGCTCTCGAGGCGCCTGTTCTCGGGCTTTCCCCCGAAGATTGGGCGCTACCGCATCGCTGGGCGCATCGGGTCCGGGGGGATGGGCCAGGTGTTTCGGGGGTACGACCCCCGGTTGGAGCGGCCGGTCGCGATCAAGGTGCTCCAAGGCGGACGCGCTGGTGCCGCGGTGCACCTCGATTCGGAGGCACTGCTCCGGGAGGCTCGCGCGCTTGCATCAGTCTCACATCCCAACGTCGTGGAGGTCTTCGAAGTCGGAACCGAGGCCGAGCAGGTGTTCATCGCGATGGAGTTGGTCGATGGGACCACGCTCGGACATTGGGTCGCTGACGAGCGACCGTCATGGGTCGAGATTGTGCGGGCCTACTTGCAGGCGGGTGAAGGACTCCAGGCTGCCCACGACGCGGGCGTCGTTCACCGAGACTTCAAGCCATCGAACGCGTTGATGGCGCGGGATGGGCGAGTTCGGGTCCTCGACTTCGGGTTGGCGGAACAGAGCGCTCCGAGGACCGGCGACCTGCTTCCCGACTCCATCGCAGGAACGCCGGCGTACATGGCTCCCGAGTGTCTGCGGGGGCGGGCCGCTACGCCACAGTCCGACCAGTTCAGCTTCTGCGTTGCCCTGTGGCATTCGCTGTTTGGTGGTCGTCCCTTTGCTGCCGATACGGCGCACGGGATGCGACGCGCAGCCGAAGGACAGCGGCTCGTTCGACCGCAAAAGACACCGGTACCCAAGCGCATCATCGACGCGCTGGTGCGAGGGCTCTCGACCAAGCCTTCGGATCGTTGGCCGTCGATGAGCGCATTGCTGGGCGAGATGCGAGTCCCGGTCAAACCCAAGGGACCCCTGCGCGCGGTCGTGTTCGCGACCGGATGGATCGGATGGAAGGTCGCGGCCGGGGCGATCCTGCTGGCAATGTTTCCGACGCTCGGGGACGCGGACCCATGCGAGGCTTTGAATTCTCGACGCGATGGCGACTGGTCGATCTCCCGCCAGCTCGCGACCCAATCCGCGTTCAACCGGCACGATCGTTCGAAGCAGTGGCCGGCGTTCAACGAGACCGTCAAAGCGCAGATGGACGGACTGGCCGACGCTTACACGCAGGCGTGTGAGGGCCGGCGGGTCGGCGAGGCTCGGATCGAGTTTGACTCGGAGCTCGCGTGTCTTCGTCGTCGCTACCTCTCGCTCGCGGGTCTCGTGGAGGCCGCGCCTACGGCCGACGAGACCCAGCTCGGCCGCATCGAGGCCGCGGTTCACCATGGGGCATCCGAAGGTCCGTGTGCCGGCGTAGGTCCGGCGGAGGTGTTGCCTCCGCGACTTGTCGCGGCGGTCTCCGATGCGGACGCGCAGCTCGCTGAGGTCGCGGTCTTGCGCACCGAGGACCGCTACGACGAGGCCGCCGAGCTCCTGGACGAACTGGCGACCACCGCACTGCAGCTTCGCTACGAACCGCTTCAGGCTCGGATTGCGTCGTCCCGGGCCGATGTCGAACGGGTCCGTGGGGACACGCAGGCGTCCGAGGAGGCCTTGGTCTCGGCATACCAGCTCGCGGTGGGGCTCGCGGATCACGAGCTTGCAATGTCGGCATCGGCCCGTCTCACCGAGCTCATCGGGGTCGAGCGCTCGCGTCCACTCGAGGCGCTCGAGTGGGCGAGACACAGCGAGGCGGCCGCACAGCGCCTGGGGCGGCCCGAGCCGCAGGCGCACCTGTGGATGGTGCTGGGCAACGTGTATTTCAACGCGGGGCAGCACGAGCAAGCCGCGGAGCTGTTCCGAAACGCTGCGGCGGCGATGCAGGACGATCCGACCCGTTCTGCCCGAGAGCGCATCGAGTCGCTTCGCAAGCTTGGCGGCGTCTATCTCCACCTCGAGATGCGCGAGGACGCCCGTCAAGCCTTCGCGACTGCGATGGAGATCGCGGTGGCGGAGGATGGCCCTCACGCGCACAACGTCGCCGCGCTGGCGTTCAACCGTGGTCTGACCACCGTGGACCCGGCGGAGTCCGCCGCGCTGTTCGAGCGCTCGTCTCGGATCTATGGCGAGCTGTGGGATGACCATCCCGACCTGGGAGACGCGCTGTATCGCTGGGGACGTGCGCTCGCCGACATGGGCCGGCCGCAAGACGCGGAGGAGAAGATGCGCAGCGGCATTGCGATGCTCGCTCGCGGGATTGGGGAGGCACATCCCTATGTCCTGGACTGCCGCACATCGGTGGTGAAACTGTTGCTCGACCAAGAGCGCTACGAAGCTGCCTTCGAACTCGCCGTATCGGTGCACGCGGATGCCCAAGCGAAGATGGGGGATGCGCATCCGGTGACCGCGGGTGCACGTCAGCTGGTCGGGGCTTCGCTCGATGGGCTGGGCGATGTCGAGGCCGCGCGCGCTGCCTTCGAGGATGCTGCCCGCATGTCCCGCGAGAGTCCGGAGCCCGACATGCGCATGGTCCTGCGCACAGAGGCGTCGCTGGCCGAGTTTCGTGCCCGCAACGGCGAACCCGAGGCCGGCCGCGCGCAGCTCGAAAAGGCCGCCTCCGAAGCCACCGAGGTCGTGGGGACTGCACACCCACTGTGGGCCGACCTTCAGCTGCGCACGTTGGCCTTGCTCCCCGAGGCCGAGGGCGCGCCCGACGATCTAGAGCGAGCCCGCGCCGCGCTCGACGTGCTCGGGCCCGGCGCGTTCAACCGCAGCTACGCGGGGGCGATGTTCTCGGTCGCGCGGCTCGAGCACGCCCACGGTGATCGTGTCGCCGGCCGGGCACAGGCGGAAGCGCTGTCGGCCCGCCTGCGCCAGAGTCCTCGTGATGCTCCCCTCGCCGCCGAGGTCGAGCGGTGGTTGACCGAGCTCGAGCGCTGAACTCGACGACTCGCACACATTGCTGGGTCCGCAGCAGAACGGAAGGTCGAGCCGTGCCGGCGCCGCAGGCTTGTTCGTTGCTGGTTGTCTGCACCGCGTTCGTGAGAGGATCTTGCGATGAAGAGCTTGCAGATGTGGGCGGTACTCGCAATGTCGGGAATGACGTTCGGCTGCGCCGGCAGCGATGACCCCGGCGGCACGGACGCTGGCTTGAGCTCGAGTTCGAGCAGCAGCGACGGCAGCACAACCCTCCCGCCCTCGGGCACGACCGCGGCCTCGAGCTCCAGCTCCACCACCGACGAGGCCGACTCGAGTTCGTCTAACGCCGAATCCAGCTCGTCCTCGAGCGGGTCCGCGAGCAGCTCGAGTACGGGACCGGGTTGCGAGCTCGGAACGCTGGATTGCGCCTGCGACCAAGACGGCGGTTGCGAAGGCGTCCTGGCGTGCATGGAGGATGTCTGCGAGACGCCGCAGAACTGCCCGCAAGAGGACTCCGAGCCGAACAACACCGAGGGCGAGGCGCCTGACCTGGGGGAGTTCAACGACTCCGATCCCACGTTTGAAGTCGTGGACGGCCGGATCCCCGCCGGGACTGGCGACGAGGACTGGTTCACCTATCGGTGCGACGACACGAGCATCGGCCAGGTCGACATGGCGTACGAGATCGACACCAACATCCCGGTGCGTGTGTGTGCGTTTTACTTGTGTGACGCGCCGGACAATCCAACGGTGACATGCCCCGAAAACTCGGAGGCCGCAACATCCCCGGACGGACTGCAGGGGTGCTGTTCCGAACAGACTGAGCTGGTCGTGACTGATATCGACTGCAACTCCGGAAACGATGACACCGGCCGGGTGTTCGTCCGGGTCGACATGCCGCTGCAGGACATGTGCGTCAGCTACGACCTCGGCGTTCGCTGCTGAGCGCACCGTCTCACGACATCAAGCGAATCGTCCCGGGCATCCCGCCCTTGGGGCGAAGCGTGATCCCCGGATCCATGCCCACCTGCTCCGGGTTGTGGACCTCGACCGCGAAGCGCTGAATCAGCGTGGTGAGGATGATCTTCGCCTCCATCAGCGCGAAGTTGTTGCCGATGCAGATCCGAGGCCCGGCGCCAAACGGGATGTACGCGTAGCGGTGACGGTTGGCGCTGCGCTCGGGGAGGAAGCGGTCGGGGTCGAAGCGCAGGGCATCGGTCCACAGCGCGGGGTGGCGGTGCAGCGTCCAGGGGCAGGCGGCGATGATCGTGTCACGCTCGATCGCGCGACCGAGGACCTCGTCATCCTCGACCGCGGTGCGCTCGAAGATCCACACCGGCGGGTACAGCCGCATGGACTCCGAGATGACGCGGCCGGCGACTTCGAGCTTGGGCAGGTCTTCCATCGTGGGCGTGCGGCCACCGAGGACGGCGTCAGCCTCCTCTCGCACGGCTCCGGCCCATTTCGGATTCTCGGTCAGGAGCTTGAAGTTCCAGCTCATGTGGGTGGCGATCGTCTCGTGACCGGCCAAGAACAGGGTGAGCACTTCGTCGCGCAGCTGCTGGTCGGTCATCTGCTCCCGGGTGAGCTCATCCTCCACCGACATCAGCATCGACAGCAGGTCGCCGCGGTCGTGCGGGTTGGCGCGGCGCTCGGCGATGATGTTGCCGATGGCGTCGTCGAGGATTCGCTGGGCCCCGCGGAAGCGGATGTTGCTGGGCGTGGGAACCCACATCGGAAGGCGAATCGCGCTGACCGCTTCTTCGTTGGCCCGCTTCAGAGCGGTCGTGATCGCCGGTCCAAGGCGGCCGGCTTCGGTGGAGAGATCGGTCGAGAACAACGTGTGCCCCACGATGCGTAGCGTCAGCCGCATCATCGCGTCGTGAAGGTCGATGCTCTTGCCATGCATGGCGGACCACTCATCGGCGAGCTCCTCGGTCAGCCGCCCCATCGTGGCCGCGAGCTGGGCCAGCCGCTTGCGGTGAAACGCCGGCTGACTCAGCTTGCGCTGGCGCTTCCAGAAGTCGCCCTCCGAGGTGACGAGACCGTTGCCCATCACCAAGCGCAGGCCGTCGTACGAGCGGCTCTTCACGTAGCGGCTGTGGTGCCGCACGAAGGCGTGTTGAATCGCGTCGGGGTCGTTGAACACCACGAAGCGGAACGGTCCAAACTTGTAGCGGACCAGGTCGCCGAACCGGTCACGCCCGTCGGTGAACAGGCCCAAGCGGTCGGTCACGACGTCGAAGTACGAGCCGAAGTACGGGAGTCCGCGGGGTCCGGGCAGGGACGCGGGGGGCACTAAATCTGAGGCCGTCCTCATGTTTGACAAAACATGAGGAGAGCCTCAAATTCGTCAAGCGTTGACGAGTAAGACCACGAAAAAACGAGGGAAAAAGGCCACCCCTCGAAAACAACCCCAGCAGGAGCGCAGTCGGCGCCGGCACGACTCGATCGTCGACGCCGCGGCCGAATCGTTTGCCGAATTCGGATTCGACGCCACCACCATGGAGGGGATCGCCGCGACCGCTGGCACCTCCATCGGCTCGGTGTACCAGTTCTTCCCCAACAAGAAGGCCGTGTTCCGAGAGGTTGCCCGACGTGCAATCGAGGCGAGTGGGGCCACGTTCGCCTCGCTGATGCTGCCCGGCACGGACCGGCCATGGCCGGAGCTTCTCGAGCGGGTCTGCGACCTCTACTTCGAGCTGCACCAAAGCTCGGTGATGATGCGGGCGATGGTCCGCAACTTCGAGCTGTACCGAGAGTTCGAGGAGGAAGACACCGCCCAGATGCAAGGCTTCATCCAGATCGTCGGGCTGCTGCTCAGCGCCTGGGCACCCGGCCTTTCCCCTGCACGAAGCCACCGCGTAGCGCGGACGCTCGTCTACACGTTTGCGATGAGCATGCTCGTGATCGCCAACGAGTCCAAGGAGGTCGGGCTCGAAATGCTCACGGAGACCAAGCTCATGCTTCGGCGCTACATCGAGGGCTACGCGCCCGAGCCGGGCTGACCGCACGCGAGCACCCTTGTTCGCTCCTGGCGATGTCGCCCAAACCCCCCGGTACAGCTGCGTTTCGGCTCCTACCCAGGAGCGATTACCCGATCCGCCGCGCCTGGTACCTCATGCCCAAAGGCCGTGCCGGGTGGCTGCGCGACCCCCCTGCGGGGTGTGGGGGCGCGCAGAAACCCGGCACGGACTTTGGGCA
>CAYGTG010000358.1:0-380 GCA_964352485.1 uncultured Nannocystaceae bacterium
CGTTCAGGCCGGGGGCGCCCCGGCCGCCCCTTCCCCCGCCCGGGGCTCCCCCGGCCTGAACGAGGCCTGTCTACGGAGAGGTCCCCGCGGAGGTCCCCGCGGAGGTCGAGGTCGTCATGGGGCCATCGGTTTCAAAGCCACCGCACTCGAGCCCGTCGCCCTGGGCGATGTTGAGCACAAAGCTCCCTTGCCGACCCGAGTACCCCTCGATCACGATGAAGACCGTCTCGCCCTCGCTCGCCTCATACACGAGCCCGGACTCGAAGCCCTCACAGTCGTCGTTGCAGTCACCGCGCGAGGCACCGCACTCGGGCGCGACCACCGAGAGGACCGTGTCGATGCCGGAACCGAACGTGTCGATGACGAACGGCCCGCTGCCG
>CAYGTG010000358.1:390-7650 GCA_964352485.1 uncultured Nannocystaceae bacterium
GCGTCCAAGACACGACGTAGTCGTCCCCGCTGTCCCCAAAGCCTCCCGTGGTGCCGCTCCCCATGCCGGTCGTCCCTTCCGTAGGATCGGTCGTCCCTTCCGTAGGATCGGTCGTCGCCTCCCCTCCGCCTGAGTCATCGGGGCCTACAGTGCTGGCCGAGGTGGAGCTGCCAACGCCGCCATCGCAGTACCGCAGCACAAAGTCGTCGCCTTGGCCGTCATTGGTCCCGCTGGCGACCTCCTCCCCCACGGCATCGCCAATGTCTTCGTCCACGCAGTCGCCCGGCTCGCCGGTGCTCGAAGATGCCTCGGTTGTGGTCGCCGAGGTGCTGCTGCTCGTCATCTCCTCACCGGTCGACGACGTCGCCGGGCCGGTCGTCGACGACGTCGCGGGAACGGTCGTCGACGACGTCGCCGGCGGACCGGATGTGGAGTCACTCGTGCTACCGCCGGTCGTGCCGCCGGTGTCATCCGTTTCCACCGCAGAGTCGCAAGCCGGGAGAAGGAGCAGGGTCGCGGCGCCGAGCGCCAGGAGAATCGAGGGTGAATTTCGGAAAACCATGGTCAAGCCACCCGTGTGTACGGCGGGTATGGCTTGAATGGCCGAAATCGGGCCGACCCGTCACACGAGCTTCTTTTTTTTCGCTTCTCCGTCCGCGCTTGCTCCGCGCTATCGAGGGGGCTCATCACTTCGAATGCCCGCGCAAGTCAGGACGGTTCAGCGTTCATGAACCCCGACAGCTCGGTTCGTCGTGACCGCATCCCAGCCGGATGTGCACGTGCGCGCGGTGCCCGTCCTCGTGGCGGATCAGCCCTGGACCACCGCGCTGTGGCCATTGGAACCAGCGCCGCGCGACGTTCGGGTGTACGCCCGCACGCAGGGCCGCGGCGTGGAGCAGGGCCTGCCGGCGGAAGTCCAGAAAGAGGACCTTGACCGCACCGGTCTCCAGGAAACTCTGAACCATCGTCCATGTCGCATCCCAATCGACGGACGAAGCGTCGACGGGAACCGTCTTGCGATCCAACCCCTCGACCAAGAGCAGGCGGATGTCGATGTCGCGACCGCTCTGATGAGAGACGTGCGGGGAGATGGGGCCACCCGAGGGCAAGCTGATGTCTCCGATCATGACCTCGGTGCGGATGCCCTTGTCCGATCGAAGCGTCGACAACGCGGTTTGAATCGTACGAATCGTGTGGGTCGATCCGAAGGAGCGCCCCGGGTGCCTACGGGTGTACAGGTGTGGCCGGGGCGGGAGTGGAATGGCGTCTTGGACCTTGCCCCGCTGCGGGGTGCCGACACTCCGAGCACCATCGGCGATCAGATCCGCGGCAGCGTCAGCGCGCAGGCCTGAGGAGCCCGGCAACGCCAACAGAAAGTCCTCGGCGGAGTCTGCGTCCGCCATGTCCAAGATCTCGAGTTCGCGGTCGATCGGGTCGCCGACGAGCCCGGCTCCCGGATGTGGCTGAACGATGGAGACGGGTCCGGTCGGAGCCCCAGACTCCTCGAGGCGCTCGGCCGTCGCGACTGGCGTGCGACCGCGGGACTCCGCCTGCGGTTCCGCCGCACAGCAGGCCACCAGGAGGCAGGCCACGAGCCGCGCACCGGATCCACATCTCACCGCGAAAACCTACCAGCCCCGCCTCCGCCCACAAAAAACCCAACGTGGTCCCCGGCTCTTCTCCCTCAGGGCTGAACCCAAACGGTCTTCGCGTTCACGAATTCGTGGATACCGTGCCGTCCCAGCTCGCGACCGTACCCCGAGTGCTTGATGCCGCCGAAGGGAAGCCGTGGATCCGAGCGGACGAACGCATTGACGAAACATGACCCCGCCTCGAGCTTGTGACGCGCGATGTTCTCCCCCCGTCGGACGTCGCGCGTGAACACGGCCGCGCCCAATCCGAACTCGCTCGCGTTGGCCAGCTCGATCGCGTGGGCTTCGTCCCGGGCTACGCAGAGCGTGAACACCGGCCCGAACAGCTCCTCACGAAATGCTGGCGAATCGGCGCTGACCCCGGTGATGAGCGTGAGCGGATACCAGTAGCCCGGTTCCTCGGGGATGTGTCCACCCAACTCCAGCCGAGCCCCGCCCTCGATACATCGCTGGACCTGGGCATGGACTTGGTCTCGCAGGTCCGCGCGCGCCATGGGGCCCAGCTGCGTGGCAGGGTCTCGGGGGTCGCCGTAGTCGATCGAACACAGCTTCGTGCGCAGCTTCTCGGCGAACGCCTCGGCCACCGGCTCCTCCACGATGATGCGTTTGGCACCAATGCAGCTCTGTCCTGCGTTGTTCAGGCGGCTTCGGACCGACGCCTCGACCGCCTGATCGAGATCGGCGTCCGCGAGCACCACGTAGGGGTCACTGCCACCAAGCTCGAGCACGACCTTCTTGAGTTCGCTTCCCGCGATGGCGGCGACGGCTCGCCCGGCCCGGTCGCTCCCCGTGAGCGTGACGGCTGCGATTCGAGGGTCGCGAATGATGCCCTCCACGCGCTCATTCGAGACCCCCAACGCGGGAACGAGTCCCTGGGGCAGTCCGGCATCGAGCAGAAGCTGTTCGACGGCCAAACCGCAGCCCACCACGTTGGGCGCGGGCTTGATCACCACTCCGTTGCCGGCCATGAGCGCCGGAGCGACGAAGCGGAACGCCTGCCACAGCGGGAAGTTCCACGGGAGAATGGCGAGAACCACGCCCAGAGGTCGATAGACAACCTTCGCCTCAGCCTCGCCGTCGATATCGACCGGCTCATCGGCGAGAAACCTCGGCGCTTGCTCCGCGAAGAAGCGGCAGACCAGCGCGCACTTTTGGATCTCGGCCAGGGCTTGGGTCACCGGCTTGCCCATCTCCTGGACGATGAGCGTCGCCAGCGACTCCCGCTGCAGCTCGAGCTGGTCGGCGACGGCCAGCAGCAGGGCGCTGCGGGCCTCGAACGACTGTTGCGCCCAGGCTGTCGATGCCTCGCGAACACGCGCCAGCCGAGCTTCGAGCGCGGAGTCGTCGGGGTCGGGGTACGTTCGCAGGGTCTCGCCACTCGCCGGGTTGATGGACTGCATGGGTCGGCCGAATCCTGAGGCTCGTTCGCAGATCTTGCAACACCGCTCGCTCAGGTTCTGCGACCCGTCGTCGGTCTCTCGGACCGCCCATCGGTCTGAGCGCGACGCGGCCCCGAGAGACCTCACACTGTGGGTGATGGCGGCGTACGGCGCACGGATCTGGATGGTCGCAGTCGCAGTGGGCCCGCGCGCGAGCTCGATGTGGACCCGGACGCTCCGCACGCGCAAGATGGATCTCGATGCAGCCTGAGCGATCGCGTTCGCGCGCCCGAGCATTCTTCGGCGGGCTGGGGCTGCATCTCCTGATCGCCGGTGCCCTCTGTGCGTTCATGATCGGCACGCGATGGACGTGGAGGGAGCTGCTGATCACGATGACGGCCAACCTGGCGTTCTCCTTGTGTATCGGCACCGTGACCTCGCTAGCGTTCGGGAGGTTGTTGCCACGGTTTGCGTTGACCGGTTGGCGGGGGATCGTGGTCAAGACACTCGCGTTTGCGGTCTCGGTCGCGGTCGGCGTCGAGCTCGCGCTGTTGTTGCTCGGCGTACTGTCACTCGAACTCGACGGCACCCGGGCGATCGTGTGGCGCTTTGCTGGAGTCGTGACACTCGTCGTTCTCGTGGTGACCCTCGCCTTCGACCGCCTTCGGGCCCACGCGCGCGCGGTCGAGCTTCGAGAGGAGCAGGCGCGGCGCGAGCTGCTCGAAGCCCAGCTGTCCAACCTGCGGGCTCGGCTCAACCCACACTTCCTGTTCAACAGCCTCAACACGCTCGCCGGGCTGATCGAAGAGGATCCCCCCGCGGCCGTGGATGCGCTGCACCGACTCTGTGAACTGCTTCGCCACGCGCTCGAAAGCACCGAGGCGCGCCGAACTCCACTGCGTACCGAACTCTCGGCGCTCGCAGACTACTTGGAGATGGAGCGGCTTCGCTTTGGCGATCGACTGCGCTGGAAGGTCGAGGTCGACGACGAGCTCCAAGGTGCCACGGTCCCCACCCTGCTCCTGCAGCCGATGGTGGAGAACGCGGTCAAGTACGCGGTCGCACCCCGTCGCGATGGCGGATCCATCCACGTGCGCGGGTACACCCAAGACGCTCTCTTGCACCTCGAGGTGACCGACGACGGCCCCGGAGCGACCGAAACCAGCGGCACGCAACTGGGAGAGAAGACCCTGCGCGAGCGCCTGCAGCTCGAGTACGGCTCCAGGGCGACGGTCTGCGCCGGGCCCCGTCCTGGAGGCGGCTATCGCGTCGCGGTGTCCCTGCCCTACGAGGAGACCGCCCGATGAAGGTGATGATCGTCGACGATGAACCGCTGGCCCGGCGTCGGCTCGAGCGCATGGTCAGCGCCCTCGAGGACGTCGAGGTGGTCGGGATGGCGAGCGATGGTGCGCAGGCCCGCGACCGGCTCAGCGCACTCGCGCCCGATGCGGTGCTGCTCGACATCGACATGCCGGAGTGCGACGGCCTCACCCTCGCCGCCACGACCAATCTTCCAGCCGTCATCTTCGTGACTGCGCATCGCGAGCACGCGCTCGAAGCGTTTGGGCTGGACGCGGTCGATTACCTGCTCAAGCCGGTGAGCCAAGAACGGCTTCGGCAAGCGCTCGACCGCGCGCGAAGCCGGAACTCGGGTGCTCCCGAGCGCGTTGTCCCCGCGACTCCTGAGCGGAGCAGGCCCCCCAGGCTCACGGCCAGGACCGGGGACACCTTGCATGTGTTCGACGCCATGGCCGTGCAGCGGCTTCACGCCCGAGACAAGGTCACGCTGTTCTGGGTCGATGGGACCGAGTACATCCTGGACGACTCGCTGACGGAGATGGAGCGCCGCCTGGCGGGATGGGACTTCGTGCGCGTCCACCGAGCCGAGCTGATCAACCTGGACGCCGTCGTGTCCGTGCGAATTGGCCCGGGGGAGAGCAGCGTGAATCTGCGCGACGGGTCCCAGGTCCCGGTGAGCCGACGGCTGCTCCCGGAGCTGAAACGACGCCTGCGCGGGGAGTCCTGAAGGTCACGCGTCGCGGGTGTTCGCCTCGATGCGACGCAGCAGCTCGAGCATCTCCGAAGACTGACCGCCTTCGATCTGGCGATACGGGCGGCCGGGCTCATCGAGGGACACCGGCTCTTCGCCTCCGCGTCGGTTCACCCGATGGACCTGATCGAGGATCTTCTGCTGCAGCTCGGACGGGTTGTCGAACGCTCGCATGTTGGCGCCCGCCAACGCCTCGCCCGTCATGTCGCGCACGACGACCGTGCGCATGCCCATCAACTTCTCGAGCCAGTCGCATGAGATCGCAACATCGCTGACGCGCTCCAGCGGGATCGAGCGCGCCCGAAAGCCGATGATGCCGGTGGTGACGACCACCCTGGAGTTGGTCAGCCAGTACCGGTGCTTCTTCACGTACGCCCGCACGATGAGGTAGGCCAGCGGGAGTCCGAGCAAGCCGAACACCGTGAAGAACATGACCAGCAGCGTGGTCAGCATGAGGTAGCGCTGCAGCGGTCCAGCCTGGGGCCGCCCCTGCAGCAGGACCTCCTCGCCTTCCATCAAGGACAGGCCAAACTCTTCGTCGAGGATCGCGGGCGTGGCGGGCGTCGCCTTGGCAGGAAGATTCGTCATCGAATGCGCGAGCCTAACCGGCCCATGGCGCAAACTGTTCCCGTCGCTACCCAAGACCACGTTCCCGGCGGGCGTGCAGGCAGTCCGAGTCTCCGGCCGTCAGGTTCCGGCAGGGGTCCGGGCGATGCGCATAGACGACGCACCGAACGCTCGCGCCCAGCGTACCTTCGAGCGCCGCGCAGCGATCTCCGGCCATCCGCAGGTGCGGCCGCCCGTCCGCGTCTCGACGGACATATCTGCGCTTGAGGCTGGGATCCTGGACCAACTTGGACCGGGGATCGTCGATCTCGACGTATGCGGTGAACCCTCGGTCCGCATTGGACTGCGGGTTGAAGCAGCAGGCTCCGCAGGCGCCACAATCGAGCTCCACCCCGACACCATACTCGCACGGACCGGCGCGAACGCAGCCCGCGCCTGCGCACGCGCCGGCGTGCAGCCATTTTCACGGGAAAACGCACCGCGCGTCGCCGCACATCGGTCCCGCGACCTGGGAAAAAAAATGGCGCGAGCGTCCGGGTCCGCCTACCTTTGCCTGCATCGACGTTGCACTACAGCAAGGCTCCAGAGCCCTCGCCGAAGAGATCGCCGCGCTGATCGAGTCGCTCGACTTCGAGTCCCTCGTGCCCGAGGTCGTGCACGCCCAGGTCGAGTCCCTGAGCCGCCGACTCAAGTCGATGTCCCGTCGAGCCGCGGCCGACGAGGACCTCGCGAAGCTGATCGAGACCCTCAAGGCAACGCTGGCCGAGTACACGCCCGACGCCAACACGTGGGAGGCGCTGCGCTCCGACCTCACCGAGGCGTACGAGGGCCTCACCTCCATCCTCACGGCCGACGATCCGGAGAAGCCCGCCAGGCCGATCAACTACACCCGGTCGGTCTTTCACGCCGGAATGGGCGTCGTCTCGCTGGTGCTGTCGATCGCACTGTTGCCGCTCAACCAGCTCGTCTGGCTCGCCGGTGCTTTCGCCGCGTGGGGTTGGTCGGCCGAGATTGCGCGGCGCGTCTCACCACGTGCCAACGCGATTCTGATGCGCGGCTTCAAGCACGTCGCGCATCCATCGGAATGGAATCGGGTCAACTCCGCGACCTGGTACACCAGCGCGCTGTTCGGACTCACCCTCACCGGGTCGTTGTCGCTGATGGTGGTGCCCGTCGCCGTGCTCGCGTTCGGAGATCCCGCCGCCGGCATCCTCGGCCGCAAGTTCGGCCGCACGCCGCTCGTCAACGGACGCTCGCTCGAGGGCACCAGCGCCTTCGTCTTGGTCGGCACCCTCGCCGGGACGCTGGCCCTCACGCTGGCCCGCCCCGAGCTCGGACTGCTCCCCGTGGTCGTCGTCTCGTTCGCAGCCGGCCTGTGTGGCGCGCTCGCAGAGCTGTTCAGCCGCAGCATCGACGACAACCTCTCGGTCCCGGTTGCCGCGCTCGGTGGCACCTTCGTGGCGCTTCAGCTGTTCGGCATCGCGCTGTAGGGCTCAGACCTCCGCTCCCCAAGGAGCGATCCCGAAGGGGTCGGGAGCAAGCCCCCCACAAACGAAAGACGCCGGCCCCATCAGGACCAGCGTCTCTTCCCTCCACCGACCTCCGCTCCCCG
>CAYGTG010000359.1:0-7649 GCA_964352485.1 uncultured Nannocystaceae bacterium
GATCCGGACGACGCCGCGGGTCTGCGGGGTGAACGGGTCCAAGCTTCGGGTGCGGGTGTTGTAGACGCGAAGAGCCACGATCGGCCAGCAGTCTGCCACGGGAACACAACCGGGCGCGAGACCAGGGGTCGTCGTGAACTCCGTGAACACCCCGATGCGCGCAGCGACCTCCGCGGCCAGCTTCGGGGAGGTGCGGGCAGACGTCTCGCTCGAGCGCACGGAGCATCGTTGCCTGCACAAGGTCGTGAGCCGCGTTGGGACCTGCGGCGACCCGGGCCACGAGGTGCAGTCAGGAGGGCGCGCAAACCTCGCGACGAGTCACGGTCGCGAGGGCACCAAGACCCACATGCGAAGGGATGGCCCGTGATGCCCCATCGATGAAAGAAGACCAACCGACCTCGCGGGGCCCCCGCATGCGGCGACGTTCACTGCGGTGAGGCGCCTGGACCGCGAGGGTGCGCCCGCCCAGGTTGCCCTTCGGTGGAACGGAGCTGATCATTATGGTCGGTGCTCGACGACCCGACCCTCGCCGCAACCGGCGGCAGCGGCTCCATCCCCCACGGCGAGGGCGGCGTCTTGTTGCGCCGCGGGGATTCGCTCGACCGCTTCGTGGTCATCGACGAACTCGGCCGCGGGGCGATGGGAACGGTGTACGCGGCGTTCGACACCAAGCTCGAGCGACAGGTTGCGGTCAAACTCCTGCACGCCCCCGATCGCGGCATCCAGAGTCTGCTTGCCGAAGCGCAGGCGCTTGCCCGCATCAACCACCCGAACGTGGTCACCGTTCACGACGTCGGTGAACACCAGGGCCGCCTGTTCCTGGCGATGGAGCTGGTCCGAGGCAGTACGCTCCGCCAGTGGCAGCGTGACTCCGACCGGACGTGGCGAGAGATCATCGAGATCTACCGAATGGCCGCGCGGGGCCTCGAAGCGGTCCACGATGCGGATCTCGTTCACGGAGACTTCAAGCCTGACAACGTCATGGTCGCCGACGACGGCAGAGTGCTGGTGATGGACTTCGGCATCGCCCGCTCGCTGCAGTCCACCGTTTCCGGCGATTCCTTCCTGCCCTCGAGCAGCGGGTCGCGCTCGATCGAACTCAGCCGAATCCGCGGCACGCCGGCCTACATGGCCCCGGAACAATTCGCGCTCGACTCGGTCGGCCCCCTGAGCGACCAGTTTGCCTTCTGCATCGCCCTTTACGAGGCTTTGTGGGGAGAGCGGCCCTTCGAGGGAAACACGCTTGCCGAGCTGTCGCGCTCGGTTGCAGCGGGACAACGACGCCCGCGTCCCACCAACCGAACGGTTCCCCGCTGGATTCCAGCACTCATCGACCGTGGGCTGTCCACAAACGCGCTGGACCGGCACGCCTCCATGCGAGCCCTCGACGACGCGTTCGACCAACCGCAGCAGCGACGGCGCTGGCTGTGGGCGGCGGGTGCCAGCTCGGCGAGCCTCGCTGCCGTCGTTGGCCTGTGGCCGACAAGCCAGGCGACCTGCGACACCGAGCGCGAGCGCTTGGAGGCGTTGTGGAACACGTCGCGCGCGAGCGAAGTCCGGAAAGCCTTCATCGAGAGCGGCAACCCCCGCGCCGACCACACCTGGGCGTCCTCGAGACAGGTTCTCGATGGCTTCGCCGCGGCATGGGTCGAGGCCAGCGACGCCCTGTGCTCCCCGGCCGGCCTCGCCACCCCAGAGCCCGTCCGCATCGACCTGCGAGACTGCCTGTCGACGCAGCGAATCCAGCTACGTGCCGCTCTGCGTGAGCTCGAGGAGCCCACCTCAGCCACCGTTTCTCGAGCCCGAGAGCTGTCGATGACGCTGCCGCAGCCCTCGAGCTGCAGCGAGGCGGACATGGGCTCCGGGACGCTGACGCCTGCGGCTCGAGCCCAGCTCCTGGCGGCCCACGAACAACTCGCAAACGCTCGCGCCGCCTGGGCGGTCGGCGATCTCCCGGCCGCAATCGATGCCATCAATCTCGCGATCGGACAGGGAGCGCCAGCCGAGCGCCCGCGAACCGCAGCAAACCTCTACGCCGAGCGGTCGAAGTATCTCGCAAGCAAGGGCGACTCGGTGGCGAGCACGGCCGATCTCACTCGCGGCCTCGAGCTCGCGGGTCGGGCGAAGGACCCTCATCTCACCGCCGAACTCTGGACCACCTACGTCGCCGGGGCGATCGCCAACGGCGACTTAAGCCGAGCTCGGCATGTCCTGCTTGCCGCTGAGGTCGCACTCGAACAGGCGGGACGGCCCGTGGATCTGGAGGTGCCCTTCCGACGGGCTCAGGCGATGTTGGCGTGGAAAGAAGGGCGCCATCCACAGGCCCTGGTGCTGATCGACGAGGCCATCGAGTTCTCTGATTCCACCCCGCTCGAGCCGCTCATGGTGGGCATGCTCTTCAACGTCCGAGCCATGATCCTCATCAGCGAGTCTCGCTATGCCGAGGCTGACGCCGCCTTGTCGGCCGCGATCGCGGTGTCGACGGAGCACTACGGAATCGACCACCCGCGAACGATGCTCTGGGTCTTCAACCGCGGCGTTCTCCAGCTCGAGTGGGGCAAAAAGCAAGATGCGCGCGCGATATGGGTCGGCCTGCTCAAGACCCTCGACGAGAACGGCGACGTCGGAACGAGGAAGGCGCAAACAACCACCGCGCTCGCAGAGCTGGCGCTCGACCTTGGCGACCCGCAGCGCGCCCATGACCTGATCCAGGAGGCGCTGAAGATCTGGGACCAGCTCGATGATGGCGGACGAGGCAAACTCACCGCTTTGCGTGTACAGACAAAAGTTCTGTCCGCGTTGAGCCGACACGAGGAGGCGATCGAAATGGGCCGCGCCGCGATTTCACATGCAGCCGCGACACGATCGGCCGACGATCCCTACGCCGTCGATACCCACCGCGTGCTTGCCGAGGCGTACAAGACTTCGGGCGACGCGGCCCGTGCCCTCGAGGAGTTGCGGGTGGTCCGAGCCTTTCGAGAGGGACACTATGGTCCCGACAATCCGAAGACCGTCTCGATCCTGCGCATGGAGGCGTCCGTGTTGGTCGAGGTCGATCCCGCGGGCGCCCTCGAGCTCGCCAATCGCGTGCAGAAATCTCTGGCCGAGCATCCCGGCTCGAGCACACCGAGCGAGTACGTCGATACCGCCCTCACCCGGGTGCGCAGCCTGGCCAAGCTTGGACGCGAAGACGAAGCCCGAACGATCGCCACAGCGGCTTTGGCGAAGCACAGCTCGCGCAGGGCGGACGCGGCTCGAGAGTACGAGCAGCTGAGTTCCTGGGCCGAGAAGAACGGCGTCACCGCCCCACCCGCTCCCCTTGCCTCAAGCGGCTAGAAACCTTCGAACCACACATCCACCAGCTCTGAGAGTCCGGCCCGATCTGGTGGTGTGTTGAAGCCCTCGAACGGATGCTCCGTATTGGGTCGCACGCGCACGCCCCACATTGCGTCCGGAGCGGCCAGCTCTCGACCGTAGCGAAGGTCACCGAGAACCGCCGTCTCACCGGGTAGCTCCGCAACCCAGCTGTCCGCAAACCAGTCGAAGGTCGCGAGTCCTTCGCTCACCCGCTCATCGCCGGCGGCAAGAGCAGCATGGTCTTGGACTTGAAAGGCCCGCGTCGAACCGCCCTCCCGTGACGTCGTCGCCCCCCACCACGGCACATGCACCGCATCGACGTGAATCCTTCCATCGGCGAGGTACAGGGTCCGCCACACGACGTTGGTAACCACGCCCGGGAATGCCTCGACGCGCGCAACGTCGTGTCCCCGCTTCACCGCGAGTTGTTCCGCATGAGCGACGGCACGTCCGTGCTGGAGCCCGCCCCAGCCCATGTACAGGGCGCACCAGGCCGCCACGATCCACAGCGGTCGCAAGCGTTCCTTCCAGGCCGCAACGGCCACCCCAATGCAAAGTGGAAGGGTGAAGAGCGGGTCGACGATACCGATCCAGTTCCACGCGACGCGGGCGTTGCTGAAGGGCAGCCACAGCTGGGTCCCATAGGAGGTGAACGCGTCGAGCAACGCATGCGTCGCGTAGCCAGCCGTGGTCGCCGCGAGGATCAACGCGCGCTTGGCCTTCGGCTTGCGCACGATGAACGGCAGCCCACTGATCACCCCTCCGATCGGTACAAAGGCGAGGCTGTGCGTGAAATGGCGGTGATACGTCCAACCGACGAGCGGGTCATCTGCGCTGCGGATGAAGATATCGAGGTCTGCCGCCATGCCCCCCAGCGCGCCGTAGAGCCATGCTCGGCGTCCCAGCTGTTTCTGCAGGAGGAGCTGTGCGGCCGCCGCCCCGAGGGCGCCCTGGGTCACCGGGTCCATGGGCTGGAGCATGCGGCGCACCGCTATCACCGTCAACGTGTCGGGCGATGGACGCCGCTTCGAGGCCGGTCCATGCCACAGAAGGGTCGCGCTTGCTAGCGAGGCCCGTTGGGATCGCCGAGCCACGCTTCCAAGGCATTGAGCACGGCGCTGCGTTTGTTCGCGAGGCTGACCGCATTGGAGCGTGACAGCTCGAGCATCAGCCATGGCATCGCTTCGCTGTGATGCCGAATCACGTACCCACCACGAAAGGGCTCGTTGATGGTCACGGTCCCGCCGAGTTCGGCACCGAGGTGCCTGGCGAAGGCCTCCGCCCAAGGACGCGGACACGTCCCCTCGCCGATACCAATGCACGCTAAGGGTCGCTCGCAGCCGGGGTCTGGCCCAACCGGTGGACCGAACTCCGCCATCGTGTGGCAGTCGACGGCGACCACCGTGGAACCGGCGAGCTCACGAAGCCGAGCATGGTAGGGCGCGTGATAGCGGTCCAAGACCCGTTTAAAAAGCTCGTCCGACGGCCGTTCGCGCCAGACAGGAACCTCCCAACACGTATGCGACTTGACCACGCCATCCTTTCGCACATCGTCCGGCGCACGGTTGATGTCGACAAATGCGCGAGCGATCGGCGTCGTCACGTAGTGCTGCACATCGTCCGCATAGTCGTAGATTTCCGCGGCCCCCTCATCCCCATCGGCTGCAATTTCCTCGGCCGTCAGGGCGTTGAACTCCACCAGTTCGTCGGGGATCTGCAGGCCCGCGTGCGGAGACGACACCAGGATGGGAAGGGTCATCGGGCGGGAACTCCTGCGGCTCCGTCACGCCGGGGATCCGCAACACCAATATAGAGTTTGGCATCCCTCACCACCATCTGGACGCAGCCCAAGTAGAACGAGAACGGGTCGCGCTCATCGACCGTATATCCGCGCTTCTCGAGTTCGGGAATGATGTCGGTGCGCATGCGGGTGGCTTCGAGTGAAACTTTCCCTTTCGTGGAGCAGTGCAGGCGCGGGGCCGTCACAGCATCCAGCGGACCCATCGTCCGAAGCCGTAACAGGACCTGAAGGATCGATGAGGTGATCCGCTCGCTTCCCGGGGAACCGATCGCAAGCCAAGGCCGGCTCCCTCGAAACACGATCGTCGGAGCGACGCTCGCCCACGGCGCGGCGTTGGGTCGCAAGAAGTACGGATGCGCGATGTCGTCATACTCGAACGCGCTCATGTAGTTGTTGTAGAGGAACCCGAGTTCCTCGGTGGCCGAGTAGGAGCCGTAGACCCGCTCGATCGACTGCGTGAGCGCGACCGCGTTTCCGAAGCGATCCATCACGGAGAGGTGCGTCGTCTCCCCGTGGGTCGTTAGAGCACGAGCCCGCACCTGCTTCGCCACCGTGGCGGCGTGGTCATCTCGCAGCATCCTCTTGTTGTCTGTAGCGACGTAGTAGTCGGGGTCAAACGGACGATCGCGTCGATCGAGGAACGCCCGCCTGATCGTCTCGGCCAGCATCACACATCCGGTCGGAGTGTCCATGACGAAGCGTTTGGGTGGGAGTTTCGATGCGATATTGAGCATCTCAATGAGCGTCGGACCGGCACCTGGAGGCGGCATCGTCAGCACTCGAGCCGGGCCGAAGCGGCCGCTCACAGGGCGACGTTCGACCGGCCACGGGATGCGGGCGAGGTCATCCCGCTGGATGAGGCCGTCATTCTTGGCCATGTCATCGGCGATCGCATCCGCGATCTTGCCTTGGTACATGCACTCGACACCGTCGGACACCAGCGTCTTGAGCGTCTGAGCGAGCGCAGGCTGCTTGAGAACAGTCCCGACTGGCCACACGCGCGTGCCGTCTCGCAAGAACAGTTTCGCCGCGGTCCCGGCTCGAAGGTGCTTCAGCTCGCGGCGCGTCAGCTTGTGCTGAAGCTCGGTGAACTGATAGCCGTCGCGGGCCAGCTCGATCGCGGGCTGGAGCACGGCCTCCAGAGGAAGCGTGCCCAGCTTGGCTCGCGCGTACTCCAAGACCGCAGCCGTGGTGGGCACCGTCGTTGCTTTGTAGCCGCGGAGCCGCTCGCCTTTGGGGACCTCACCAGGAATCGCGCGGTTAGGAGCACGCGAGGATCCGTCGAGCGCGATCGTTTTCTTGGTCTCCGCGGTGTGGATGACGATCATGGTCTGGCCGCCGAGGCCAGAGGCTGCCGGCTCGCACACGCCGAGGGCAAACGCAGCCGCGACCGCAGCGTCGACGGCGTTGCCCCCCTCCTCGAGGATCCGAACGGCGGCTTCGGTCGCCCCCGGATGGGCACAAGCAACCGCCCCCAAGGGGGATGCAGCGACCTTCTGAGGGTGCCGAAGGGCGGGCGTGTGGGGCTCGATCTCTTGGGTATCGACGATGGCTTTTGGGGTCATGTTACTCCGCGAGTGACGCGAGGAATCCGGCCAGCAACAGCGTTCGCTGCACCACGGAAACGCGGCTCACCGCTTCTTGAGATGTATAGAGGTCGGTCGCGCTCGGGCCCATACCGCACAGCACGGCCGTGTGCTCGGGAACCAGGCCGGCGACGGATGGCCAGACCGACGATTCCACGCCGAAGGGCAACTCCCAGCTCTCGGCCACCGCACGGACCTTTTCGGCGAGCTTGGCGCGATCCGGAGCATCGAAGGTTGCGGGACGATCCGCCATCGAGTCCAAGGACCAGCGCACGTTGTCCTTGTTGAGGACCTCGCGCATCTTCTCCTCGAGACGCTCTCCGGCCGGGTTGTCCGGGAAGGTCACCACCACCGTTGCATCCACACGATGCGGTGCCAGCAGCGGCGCCGCCTGAGTCCGGACATCGGTCACGTCGACCGAGATCCGCTGTTTGCGATTGGTCAGTGCACACAGCTCCTGGGCTCGGCTGAACAACCACTGCAGCGCGTCGGGCCGCTTGGAGGAGATTCCAAGCCGCCGGGACGCCCCATCGATGCGAAGGCGGTACCGCCGTTGTCCTCGGCGAGCATTGACCGCGCTCCCGCCGGATCCGGCCGGACGAAGCACCAGCACCCGGGCGGCCTCCAGCGAGATCTTGCGGATCATCTTGGCGCTGTAGCGGCAGTCCTGCCCTTCGTCCGCGTAGAGGAGGACGCCCAGCCGCAACTTCTTGAGGCGCTTGGCCTTCAAGGCTCGCAGCGCGAACTCGATCGTGGCCAGCGGCGCCTTGCTCGTCCCGATGCCCTCACCATAGAGCCACTCGGGGTCTCGACGAAACGGGGCGTTGGGAGCTTCGTGGGCGAGGGGCACATCGACATGGGCCACCAGCAACGTGCCGCCTCGGACCGAGGGTCCGGTCTCGAAG